>NZ_JBHXRV010000019.1:0-20240 GCF_042716745.1 Streptomyces sp. NPDC058663 | reverse complement strand
CCCCGGCTAGCCGCCTCTCTAGGCCCCCCGTGCGGCCCCACCAACCCCCCCCCCCCCCCCGGCCGCTGGCGGGGTGGCGCCCCCCCCCCGCCTCGCGCGCCCCCCCAACCCCCCTCGCTACATCCCCGGCGGCACGTGCGGGGGCCGCCCCGCACCCCGGGTCAGCGTGAAGCCCGCGAGTCCCGCCAGCACCGCGAGCACCGCGCCGCCCGCCGTCCAGAGCCACCGGTCGGACCAGTTCCCCGACGCCCAGCCGCCCTCGGGGGCGGCAGCCGCCGACGCCTGCCGGGGCGGATGGCCCGCGTCCTCCTTGTCCGGGGTGGTGGCGCCCGGTACCAGCGGCGCCGCCAGCGTCCCGTCGACGGCCTTCGAGCCGCCCACCTCGCGCACGGCCGCCCGCATCTCCGTGCGTACCGGCAGGCCCAGGTCGTCGTCGGCGAGCGAGGTCACCGTCAGACGTACGAAGTAGGAGCCCGGCAGCGGGTCGTTGGACGACTGCTCCGCCCAGCTCCGTACGGTCCGCAGGTGGCAGGTCAGCGTGAGGTCCGCGGCCTCCTTCGGGGCGGCCGCCGACGAGGAGCCGTAGGTGCACGCCTGGCGGCGGCGCAGCCCGTCGTACACATCGAGCCGCCAGGTCTGCGGGCCGTGCCGCTGCGCGGACTCCGGGAGCACGACCCTGGCCGTCACCGTGGCGTCCTGTCCGGCGTCCGCGGGGAACACCCAGTACAGGTAGTCACCGGTGGAGGCGCCCGCGGTGGCGAGCTGCCCCGGCTCGACGGCGCCGGGCCGGCCACCGCCGCCGGGGCCGTGCCGAACAGCGCGGCGGCCGCGAGCAGCGCGCCCGTCAGTACACGTGTGGTACGCATCAGTTGGTCCTCCAGACCGCAACGCGCCAGCGCGAGAGCCAGCCGACGACCAGACCCGCGAGGAGACCGGTCAGCGTCAGCACGCCCAGCAGCCACCAGCCGCGCCCGAGCCCGAACGACGCCACGTCCGAGGCCCCCTCCGGCGCGTCGACCAGGTCGATCGCGAGCTCGACGGGCATGCCGGGCTCCGTCCTCACCCCCGGCGGCGCCGAGAACGAACTGCTCACCCGCAGACACACCGTCTCCGCCGGCGCCTCGTCCTGCCCCTTCACCGCGGCCACTTCCGCCTTCGGGTAGCGCAGCCCGGACGAGATCACGTCCGTACGGCCGTCCCCCGACTCCTGACCGCGCACGATCTCGCGGCCGCTCCTGGTGGACGCCCGCAGCAGCACGCCGTAGTCGTTGTGGACGGCCCGGTCCGCGCCGATGCTCACCGCCGCGCGCAGCTCCTGCCCCGCCCGGACCTGGACCCGGTACCAGCGGTGCTCACCGAACCTCTCCCGGTCGGTGTAGAGACCGGCACGCAGCTCCGGCGCGTCCTCGCACGCCGCGCCGCCCCTGGTGGCGACCGGCGTGACGACCGGGTCGGCGGCCCGGTCCACCAACTGTTTGACGCGCCGGGAGAGCTGGTCCTTGTGCTGCACCGCGGTGTAGGTGCCGCCGGTGGCCTCGGCGATACAGGTCAGCTGCTGGCGGATCTTCGCGTTCGGCACCAGACCGAGGGTGTCGATCACCAGATGGGTGCCCTTGGCGGCGATCTCGCGCGCCACGACGCACGGGTCGAGCGGACCGCAGGTGTCCTCCCCGTCCGTGATCAGCACGATCCGGCGGGTCGCGTCACCTCCCTCCAGGTCCTTCGCCGCGCCGAGCAGTGCGGGGCCGACCGGGGTGAACCCGGTGGGGGCGAGGGTGGCGACAGCGGCCTTGGCCTCGGTGCGGTTCAGCTTGCCGACCGGGTACAGCTGCCGGGTGTCCTCGCAGCCGCGCTTCTTGTCGTCGCCCGCGTAGTCGGCGCCCAGCGTGCGTATGCCGAGCCGTACTTCCTCGGGTGTGGCGTCCAGGACGTCGTTGAAGGCCTGCTTCGCCGCGGCCATCCGGGACTGCCCGTCGATGTCCCTGGCCCGCATCGAACCGCTGACGTCCAGCACCAGCTCGATCTTGGGGGATTCCTGCGGGGCGTCCTCGCCGGTGTCCGGCCCGTCGTCGGCGAGGGCCGGCGAAGGGAGCAGCCCGGCGGCCAGAGCGGCGAGCAGTGCGCCGCACGCTCCGGCCGCCAGTCGTTTCCGTGTGATCATCGCCGGATCCTATGGAAGATCATCGGCCGTGCACAAAACGAGCGGCAGCGCCTAGGTCCGGGGCGGCACCAGTGTGACCAGGAACTTCTCTGCGGGTCCGACGTTCCCCGCCGCGTCGATCGTGCGGTGTTCGACGGTGTGCGTCCGGTACTCAGGGGTCGCGTCGTCCCACGGCACCACCCGTGGCGTCCCCAGCTTTCCGTAGACGAGCCCGTCGACGTCCGTGCCGGACGGGGTGAACAGCCAGGGCTTGTCCGCGTCCGTCGGCCAGCCGTAGTAGGTGTACCAGCCGTCTCCGTTCACCCGGAACTGCGAGACCACCGACCCCCGCTGGTCGTCCTTCGCGGTCAGCTTCATGGTGAACGGGCCGTCTTGGACGTACTCCACGGGCTTCCCCGGCCGGTGCACGGTCCGCACCGGCTTCGACAGCTCGTACGAACTCTTCGCCGCGGTCGCGTCGACGGTCCAGGTCAGGGACTGCGAGGTACCGGTGATCCGGGCCTTCAGGGTGTGCGTGCGTCCGGCCGGCAGCGGGAGCCTGCCCAAGTCGAGGTCACGGTCGTTGCCGAGGCTCGTGGCGACGGGCCACCCGTTGAGGGTCCACCGCACCTGGGGGCTGCGGCCGGTCGCCGGGTGCGAGGTGTCGGCGTACACCACGGACTTGGCGCCGACCGGCCTGTCCGTACCGGTGTGCCCGGTGAACCCGGCCTCACGGGACGGCTGCCGAGGTGTCGTGACGGACCGGTCGACCGTCCAGGAAACGGTACGGGTGAGGGCCTGCGAGCCGCGCACCCCGGGGTCCCGTACGAACTCGGTCGGATCCGTGACGGTCGCGGTGAGCGTGTGCGCGCCCCCGCCCACGTGCAGCCGCTTCAGGTCCAGGCTGCGCGAACCGAACGTCCTCGGCACGGTCTTCCCGTCCAGCTTCCACGTCACATCGAGCGCGCCGCCCACCGGGTGCAGGGTGTCGACCCACGCGGTGCGGTCGGTGCCGAGGGGGGCGGTGTTCGGGGTGTGGTCCTGCACCAGATTCACCTTGCCGGCGATGGCCCGGGTCATCACCTCGCGCTCCACCTGGTCGAAGTCGTAGCCGAGGGTCTTCATCATGGAGTGCCTGCTGGGCCGCCAGACGCCCTTGGTGGAGTACAGCCCGCCCTCGTGGCGTCCGATCCTCCCGCCGGAGAGGCTCTCCTCGCCCAGCCAGCGCCACCACTTGCGCTGCCCGGCCCGCATCTCCTTCTCGCTGAGGAGGGTGTGGTGGACGGAGTCCGGCTCGCCGCCCGTGTACGTTCCGCCGGGCACGCCGCGCCCGTAGTAGTCGTACTCGTCGGCGAGCCCGCCCAGCGAGTGGCCTATCTCGTGCGGGGTGATCAGGGCGGACAGCGCGTTGCCGCCGGACGCGGTGGCCCAGGAGCCGCCCGCACCGCCGTACGTCTCACTGTTGGCGAGCGCGACGATCTGCCGGTTGGCGCTCCTGGTACCGGTGACGAGGTCGGCGGCGGCGCTCGCCTTCTTCGTGTCGACCGTCAGCAGCCGCTGCACGCTCTGTGCGTTGCAGCCGCCCCAGAACGCCATGTCCAGCGGGGTGTCGCGGCGGGCGTCGGACAGCCCCGGGTCGCAGTCGACGCCGGACTCCGGGGACGGCATCTCGACGGCCCAGACGTTGATGTAGGAGCGGTAGGAGGCGAAGGGCTCGATGCTCCACAGCACGTTCATGTGCTTCTCGACGTCGGCCCGGAACTCGGGGATCTCGGCGGCGGTGTAGCCGTCGCCGAGGACGACCAGGTTGAAGCGCTTGTCGGCGGGCCCCGTCGTCTGGACCGGGACGACGGTGGCACCGGCGGGTGCGCGGAGCGCGTCCGGTCCCGGGGGCCCCGGGGGTGCTGCCGCCGCCGGCGGGGTGAGGACCGCGGCGAGGAGTGCGCCGGCCACGGTGAGGAGTGCGGATCTCTGCCCTGTGCGCGAGGATCGCTTGAGTCGCATGGGCGGGATCGTACGAGCGGCGCCAACTGGGCGTAAAGAGGCCCGAGTTGCGGCAGGGGAGGTCGAAGACACTGGATTCTGCGGAAAATTCACCGTCCCGCAACAGATTCCAGGATGCGGACGAACACCGATTCGACGTGGACAAAAGTGCCTGCTCACTGCCACTCTCGCGCCATGCTTCCTGCCTTCTCCAGCCGCCCCGTGCGCCGCGTTTCCCACTCCTTCGGCCGTGGCGCGAGCGCCCTCGCCGTCGTCGTCTCCGCCGTGTTCGCGGCCGGCTGTGCTCCCCAGCCGGAGCCGGCGGCCGGTGCGTCGCCGGGAGCCTCCGCGGCCAAGGGCGGCTCCTGCGAGCAGGGCAAACTGCCCACCGAGACCGCAGGAAAGCTGACCGTGGGCACCGACAAGCCCGCCTACGCCCCCTGGTTCAAGGACGACAAGCCCGACAACGGCCAGGGCTACGAGTCCGCCGTCGCCTACGCGATCGCCGGGAAGCTCGGCTTCAAGAAGCAGGACGTCGTCTGGCAGACGGTCGCGTTCAACAACGCCTTCGCCCCCGGCGAGAAGAAGTTCGACCTCGACCTCAACCAGATCTCCATCAGCGAGCAGCGCAAGAAGGCCGTCGACTTCTCCTCCGGCTACTACGACGTACGCCAGACGGTCGTCGCCCTCAAGAACTCCAAGGCGGCGAAGGCCAAGACCGTCGCCGACCTCAAGGACGTCAAGCTCGGCGCCCAGGTCGGCACGACGAGCCTCGACGTCATCAACGAGGTGATCAAGCCGGCCGAGAAGCCGGCCGTCTACCAGAAGAACGACCTCGCCAAGGCCGCACTCAAGAACGGCCAGGTGGACGGCATCGTCGTCGACCTCCCCACCGCCTTCTACATCACCGGCGCCGAAGTGCCCGAGGCCGCGGTGATCGGCCAGTTCGCCGACACCCTCGGCAAGGCGGAACAGTTCGGCGCCGTACTCGACAAGGGCAGCGCCCTCACCCCCTGCGTCAGCGGCGCCGTCGACGCGCTGCGCAAGGACGGCACGCTGGCGAAGCTGGAGAAGCAGTGGCTGGCGGACGCGGTCGACGCACCGGTGCTGAAGTGACGGTCCAGGACACCACGCCGGTGAAGGGGGACGCGCAGGGCACGGCCGGCGACGGCTACGTTCCCTCTGCCCGGCGCCTCGCCCGCGAACGCTTCAAGCGCACCCGCACCCGCCGCGCCACCGCCATCGCCGCGATCAGCACCCTTGTCACGGCGGCGGTGCTGTACGTCGTCATCGTCAACTCGCCGGGCTGGCAGCGCACCCGCGAGACCTTCTTCGACCCGGCCTTCGCCGCCAAGGCGTTCCCCGAGGTCATGGAGGGCCTGTGGCTCAACCTGCGGCTGCTCGCGGTGTGCGGGGCCTGTGTGCTGGTCCTCGGCATGCTGCTCGCCGTCGCGCGCACCCTGCGCGGCCCGGCGTTCTTCCCCGTACGGGCACTGGCGACCGCGTACACGGACTTCTTCCGCGGGCTGCCGCTGATCATCAACCTGCTGATCGTGGTCTTCGGCGTCCCCGCACTGCGCCTGACGGGCGTCACCACGGACCCGGTGGTCCTGGGCGGGGTCGCGCTGACCCTGACGTACTCGGCGTACGTGGCGGAGGTCTTCCGTGCGGGCATCGAGTCAGTCCACCCCTCGCAGCGCGCGGCGGCCCGCTCCCTGGGTCTCTCCAACCGGCAGACCCTGCGCCACGTCGTGCTCCCGCAGGCGGTGCGCCGAGTGGTCCCCCCGCTCCTCAACGACCTGGTGTCGCTCCAGAAGGACACCGGCCTCGTCTCGATCGCGGGCGCGGTCGACGCCGTGTACGCGGCCCAGATCATCGCCAGCCGCGACTTCAACTACACGCCCTACATCGTCGCGGGACTCGTCTTCGTCGCCCTGACGATCCCGATGACCCGCTTCACGGACTGGGTGACGGCACGGATGGACAAACAGCGGGCACAGGGAGGAACGGTATGAGCGACAGCCCCGTGCTGCGGCTGGAGTCCGTCCGCAAGACGTACGGCAAGGACACCGTCGTGCTGCGCGACGTGGACCTGGAGGTCGCCCCGCACACCGTCACGGCCCTCATCGGCGCGTCAGGATCCGGCAAGTCCACGCTGCTGCGCTGCGTGAACCTGCTGGAGGAGATCGACGACGGGGCGATCTTCCTGGACGGCGAGGACATCACCGACCCCCGGGTGGACCCCGACACGGTACGCCGCCGGATCGGCGTGGTCTTCCAGGCGTACAACCTCTTCCCGCACATGACGGTGCTCGACAACATCACACTGGCCCCGCGCCGGGTGCACGGGACATCGAAGGAGGAGGCCGAGGAACGGGCACGGGAGCTGCTGGCGCGGCTGGGACTCAGCGACAAGGCCTCCTCGTACCCCGACCGGCTGAGCGGCGGCCAGCAGCAACGGGCGGCGATCGTCCGCGCACTGGCGGTACGCCCGCGGCTGCTGCTCCTGGACGAGATCACGGCGGCGCTCGACCCCGAGCTGGTGGGGGAGGTGCTCAGCGTGGTCCGCGACCTGAAGGACGAGGGCATGACGATGGTGCTCGCCACCCACGAGATGGGCTTCGCCCGCGAGGTCGCCGACCAGGTGTGCTTCCTGGACGCGGGCGTCGTGTGCGAGCGAGGCACCCCGGCGGAGGTGTTCGGGGCGCCGCAGGAGGCGCGAACACAGCGATTCCTCAAGCGAATTGTGGAGGCGGGGCGGCTCTGACAGTGCCGCGTGCTACATCTTGACCATGCGGGGACGACGACTTCTGAGTTACCGGGACGCGGTGGCGGTCCTGGGCGGCGACAGCGAGGCGCTGGCGACGGCGGACCGGGCGCTGGGCGGCGCGTTGTCCGTGGCCACCGGGGGGACGAGCGACGCGGTCCTGGGCCTGCTGGGGGCGCAGGGGCGGTTGCTGCGCACCGGCAGGGACGCGCTCAGCGGCCTGCGGGACCGGCTCGGGTCGGCCGAGCGTGCCGAGCGCACCGAGAAGGTCGCGGCCGCGCATGCGGTGCTGGTGATCGTGGCGTTCTTCGAGGCGGTCGCGGAAGCCGATCTCCCCTTCGGCCTGGGGGAGCTGGAGCTGACCCGCGGCGAGCAGGTCACCCTCGCCGGCGGCGACGCGGCGGACGCCTTCGTACGGTCGCTGCTGGCCGCGGCCGTCCCGCAGCCCAGCCCCGCGCAGCCCTTCGAGGACACCCTGCGCGAGCTGTACGGGTGGTACGGGAACCTCGAACACAGGCTGTGGGAGTTCCTGCTCGGCCTGGCGGTCTGGGAAGGGCTGGGCGAGAGCGAACGGTCACAGGCGGAACGGACGGTCCGCAGCCTCGACCGGCGAGCGGTGGAGCGCTACCAGGAACTGTTCGCCCAACTCGCCCTCGAGGTCCCCGAATTCGGCTTCTGGTCCGGACAGGTGGAGCACCAGGCCACCCGGCACGAGGTGCGCCGCTCCCTGGACGGCATCCGCATCGCTCTCTCCGGCCTCGCCGCCGTGCCGGAGCCGGGCCACGCCGCGGCCGGGCTCACCGCCGGATACCGGGCCGCCCTGGACAGGGCGATCCTGTCCGAGGGCAAGGCCCCCAGCGGCCTCACCCTGCCGACCCTCATCGAGGGCTATGTCGACCCCGACTTCCGGGTCGCCCGGGTACTGGGCGAGAACAGCGGCCCCGCCGGGGAGGAGTGGTGGGACGACGTGCCCGTGCGCTCCGACCTCACCGAGTTCCTCGCCGCGTCCCTGACCTCCCTCGGGTCCACGGTCACGCCGCTGCTGGTGCTGGGCCAGCCCGGCGCGGGCAAGTCGGTCCTGACGAAGATCCTCGCCTCCCGGCTGCCCGGTACCGGGTTCCTGCCGGTGCGGATCATCCTGCGCGAGATCCGCGCCGAGGACGACGTACAGGACCAGATCGAGCACGCCGTACGGCTGGCCACCGGTGAGCGGGTCTCCTGGCCGGAACTGGTGCGCTCGGCCGCGGGCGCGGTGCCGGTGCTGCTGTTCGACGGTTTCGACGAACTGCTGCAGGCGACCGGCGTCAGCCAGACCGACTACCTGCTGCGGGTGGCCAGGTTCCAGCAGCGCGAGGCCGACCAGGGCCGGCCCGTGTACGCCCTCGTCACCAGCAGGACCGCCGTAGCCGACCGGGCCCGCTGCCCCGAAGGCACGGTCGCCCTGCGCCTGGAACCCTTCCGCGAGCCGCACGTCGTGCGCTGGCTCGACGTCTGGAACGAGCTCAACGCCCCCCACTTCACCGCCCAGGGCCTGCGCCCGCTCTCCGCCGAGGTGGCAGGACGGCACAGCGAACTGGCCTCGCAGCCGCTGCTCCTGCTGATGCTCGCCCTCTACGACGCGACCGGCAACGCACTCCAGCAGGACTCCGGCAGCGGCGAACCGCTGGGCGCCGCGGACCTCTACGAGGAACTGCTGACCTCCTTCGCGGTCCGCGAGATAGGCAAGTCGGGCGAGGGGCTGGACGAAAGACTGCTGGCGGCCCACACCGAACGCGAACTCCAGCGCCTGTCCCTCATCGCCTTCGGCATCCTCAACCGCCGCCGCCAGTGGATCACCGCCGACGAACTCGACCAGGACCTCGCCGCCCTCCTCGGCCGCCCCGACCTCAGGTCCGCCGACTTCAGGGCCCCGCTCGGCCAGGCCGAGATCGCCCTCGGCCGGTTCTTCTTCGTGCAGCGGGCCCAGGCGCTCAGGGACGAACACCAGCTCGTCACCTACGAGTTCCTGCACGCCACCTTCGGCGAGTACCTGGCCGCCCGGCTCGCCGTACAGGTCCTGGCCGGACTGCTCGGGCAGCGCCCCGCCCTGGCGCTGGGCCGGGTGAGCGTCGACGACGACCTGCTGTACGCGCTGCTGTCGTACAACCTGCTGGCCTCACGGCAGATGCTGCGTTTCGTCGAAGCGCGGCTGGCGCGGCTGCCTGCGAGCGACCGGGAACGCCTTGCCGACCTGCTCGTCACGGTGATGGAGGACGCCCGCGAGCGCGGCGGGCACCAGTACGCCGACTACCGGCCGATCCGGCGGGCGACGGCCGCCCGGCACGGCAAGTACGAGGCGAACCTCATCCTGATGACCGTGCTGCTGCGGGGGAGCGTCACCGCGAGCCGGCTCTTCCCGGATGCGGCCGATCCGGCGGGCATCTGGTGGCACAGGACCCAGCTCTGGCGATCCGCGCTGACGGAACAGGAGTGGACGGACTTCGCTCTCGCGCTGGAGGTCCGGCGCGGGTGGGCGGACGGGCGCCGTGAGCTGACGGTGGAGCGGCGGACCGCCGACGAGTTCGTCGCGCAGGACATCGACCCCTACTGGCTGTTCCGCCACCCGCCGGGCAGCGACACCTACGAGCAGGAGCGCTCGTGGTCACGGACGTACTGGTACGAGATCCAGCACAAGATGGGGGTCGCGGGCGGAACAAACGACTCGATCGTCCGGCACGCCCTGGACCCGATGTTCCGGCACTTGGGGGCGGCGGTCACGAGCTTCGTCGGTGAAGCGCGGGGCGGCACCGCCACCTCGTACGCGCACGATCTGACGGAGCTCTGGCTCCGCAGCGCTCTGGGTGCACCGGAGGCGGAACTGGCCGGGCACTACCGTCGGTGCACCCACCTCCTGCAACACGCCCGGCAACTCGACGAGGGCTTCCGACACCGTGCCGTCGCGCTGGTGCTGGCCCAGCTGCGCACGGACGCGTCCCGGCTGCCGGTCGAGGTGGTCGGCGAGGTGCTGCTGGCCGCGATCTCCGCGGCGCCGGGCGAGCTGGGAGAGACGATGGCAAGAATCGCGGTGGACAGACTCGACGAGGCGGGCGGAGACGGTCAAGGGACTCCCACCGCCGAGGTGTGGGCGCTGGTGACCGCTCTCGTCCGCGCGCTGCACGCGTTCGGCAGCTCGACCAGGGCGGTGTCGGATGTGCGCCAGTGGGTGATGGACGCCTCGGCAGGCCCGGCGTTGCGGTTCCTGGAGCAGGACGAGATATACACCGCGAGCTTCAGGACACGGGTCTACGGCGCGGACCAGGGCTGAGCCAGGGCTGCGCGGGCCGGGGCCGCCCCCGGTCCGCGCCCCGACTGCCCTACCCCACGTCCAGCGCGTTCCGCAGCCCCAGCCGCCACCGCGTCCTGTCGTGCCGCTTCAGCGTTTCGATGGCGGGGATCTTGTGCATCCCCCGCACCGTGACCCGGGGCGCGTCCGACCCCGCCCTCTCCAGCAGCGCGTTGACCGCCGCCCTCGCCGACGCGTTGGCGCCCTCCATCGTGGCCAGGTCGATGTCCACGGCGACGTAGTCGCCCGCCAAATAGAAGTTGGGGATGGCCGTGGCAGCCGAGGGGCGGTTGTGCAGGGTGCCCACCGGGTGGATCAGCAGCTCGTCCTCATTGGTGGGGTTCGGCGTGCCGAGGCCGTCCACGCCCGGGTCCAGGAACCACGAGTGCAGTGCGCTGTCCCGCAGGACCGTTTTCCCGGTGTCGTTGAGCGCGGCCTTCAGCTGTGCCCAGACCTCCTTCGCCACCTCCTCCCGCGTGCACTGCTTCGCCGTCTTCCCGTACAGGATCCCCGGCTTGTCCCACTCGGAGATGTCCACCGACAGACAGTCCACCGCGACGCCGTCGCCGTAGTCCGCCGGGAAGTTGCGGCCCGGCCAGTGGCCGGCCTGGGCGATGCCGGTCAGGGACCACGGTGAGTCGATGAGGTTCACATGCCCGTCGACCATCTTCGGCCGCTCGGTCAGATAGAACTGGATACCCGTCATCCAGTCCGTCTCCAGCTTGTCCGCTCGCGCCAGCTGCGGGTCCAGGGACCGCATGTCGGCGTTCCAGGTGCGTCGTGCGTGCTCCACCGGCATCGCCGAGACGTAGTGGTCGGCGACCACCGACTGCCGGACCCCCGCCGGGTCCTCGATCACCGCCGCGCTGATCCGGCCGCCCGCCGTGCGCAGCTCACGCACGGTCCAGCCGATCCTGAAGTCCACACCCAGCGCCCTCAGACGGGTCACCCACGGGTCGATCCACGCCTCGTTCGTGGGCGCGTTGAGGATGCGGTCGGGCGGCCCGTCCGCGCCCTGTCCCAACGCGTTGAAGACGAACGCCTCGCCCAGGGTGCCGACCGTACGGGTGCTTGCCTCCTCCGCCTTCGTCGCGACGATGTTGCGGGTGATGCCGACCGCCAGAATGCGCTGGTACTCCTTCGACATGCGGGCCGCCCGGACGAATTCCCACCAGGGGGTCTTCTCCCACGTGCTGTCGCGGCGTTCGTCGCAGCTGGTCAGGAAGACGAGTGCGCGGTTCACGAAGTACGTGATCTCGTGCAGCGGGAGGTTCAGGGCCGTTTCCAGCAGGCCGGTGAGCATGCGCCGGACGTCGTCGAGGTCGAGTCCGGCCGGCTGGTGGCCCGGCCACGGGATCGGCATCCGCAGGTCTTCGCGGCCGCCCGAGCGCGCGAACATCATCTCGGGCGGTGCCACCAGGTTGTCCCACACGCCGTTCGCGTTCCCGGGGAAGGGGATGCGGCGCATGGTGTCGGGGAGGTTGTGGTAGATGCCGGGGATGAAGCGGAAGCCGTGTTCGGCGGGCAGCGGCCGGCGGCTGCCCTTCGCGCTGCCGGGTACGTCCATGCTGCGGGCCTTGCCGCCCAGTGCGCGTCTCTCGTAAACCGTGACCTGGAAGCCGCGTTCGGCCAGCTCGTGCGCGGCGGTGAGCCCCGCGACGCCGCCTCCCAGTACGGCGACGGACCGGCCGGCGGCGGCTGCGGGCCGTACGGGTGGAGCGGCGGGTGCGGCGGCGTGCGCGGCCCCTGCGGCCGGGAGCACGCCGAGTGCGGCGCCCCCGCCGAGCGCCGCCGCACCCGCCACGAACGTACGCCGGGAAGCAGAGGACGCGCCTGCGGAAGAGGTGCCTGGAGAAGTGCCTGACGAGGTGTGCGACGTGATGCTTGCGGGAGCGTGCGTGGGAGTGCTGTCCGAACGGTCCATGTGCCCAGCCCCTTACCAGTGGTAACGCAACGTGAGTCGCAGGAGCATAAGGCGGCCCCGCCCGGCGCGGAAGTCATACGTGTGCGCAAGTGCGGGCGGCACAAAGGGAGTTGGCCGATACGGGTCGCTCAGTCGGCCAGCCGGTAGCAGTGCGACGCGGTCTGCGGCAGAGGCAGTTCGGGCCGCCAGGCTCGCAGGACGGCCGCCGACGGGACGAACAGAGCCGCCGGAAGCTCCTCGGGGACGAACCAGGCCCACCGCACGATCTTGTCCGGTTCGGTGACGCGGGCCGTTCCCTCGGCCGCCTCCGTGACCGCGGCCGCGGTCACCCGGTTCAGGTCGTACGCGTAATCCATCAGCAGTGCCACCACCCGTACGGACCCTGCGGGTGCCAACAGGCCGGTCTCCTCCTTTAGCTCGCGCACGCCCGCCGCCTCGAAACTCTCGCCCGCGTCCACCTTGCCGCCCGGAAGCTCCCAGTTGCCGTTGTGGCCCAGCCCCAACAAAACCCGGCCCGTGGCATCGACGACGATCATGCCGACGCCGGTGAGGCAGTTGGGGGTGGGGGAGGTGCGGGCGGGAGTGTCGTCAGGGGGGGAGGTGTGGGTGGGGCGTTGCACGGTGCTCATGGGTCCCGACAGTAGACCTCGCCCAGAGCGGAGACGTCGGCCTGTCAGGACCTCCGATCAATGCGATCGGAGGGCTGTCAAGACAGCTGCCCCATGGTCTCTCGCCTTCGCCACCTCTATATTTCCCCCAGGATTGATCCGACCTCTGGAGGGACCGTTCATGACGCCGTCCCGGCGCCAAGCACTCGGCCTGTCCGCGGCGCTCGCCACGACTGCCGCCCTGTCCCACGCCCCGGCGGCAGCCGCTGCCCCGCACGGCCCACTCGCTCCGCCGCCCGGCCCGCTCGTGCCGGCCCCAGGCGACGGCCACACCCTCTGGTACGACGCACCCGCCCGCGACTGGGAGCGGGAAGCCCTGCCGATCGGCTGCGGCGCCCTCGGTGCCATGGTCTTCGGCGGCGTCGCCACCGAACGGCTCCAGCTCAACGAGAAGTCGCTGTGGACCGGCGGCCCCGGCAGCAAGGAGGGCTACGACCACGGCAACTGGCCGGCCCCCCGCCCCGGCGCCCTCGACGAGGTCCGCAGGATCATCGACGAGAAGGGGTCGATGGACCCGGCCGAGGTCGCCGGGCGCCTCGGCAACCCCGCCTACTCCACCCCGGCCGGAGTCGTCCCCGGCTTCGGCAACTACCAGAACTTCGGCTCGCTCGTCCTTGAGTTCCCAGCGGCCCCCGCCACCCCCACCGCCTACCGCCGCCATCTGGACCTCAACAACGCCGTAGCAGGCGTGAGTTACCGCGATGCCGACGGGGTCACCCACACCCGCGAGTACTTCGCGAGCCACCCCGGCAGGGTCGTCGCCGGACGCCTGAGCGCGGACCGGCCCGGCAAGGTCTCCTTCACCCTGCGCATCGACTCCGCCCAGAACGGCGCCACCACCACGGCGGCACAGGGCCGCCTCACCGTCGCCGGCGCCCTCACCGACAACGGTCTGCGCTACGAGGGCCAGGTGCAGGTCACCACCCGCGGCGGCACCCGCACCGAGAGCGAAGGCCGGATCACCGTCACCGGCGCCGACAGCGCCACCCTCGTCTTCTCCGCCGGCACCGACTACGCCCAGCACCACCCCGCCTACCGGGGCTCCGACCCGCACCCCCGCGTCAGCGCCGACGTGACCCGCGCCGCGGACCTGCCGTACGAGCGGCTGCGCGCGGCCCACCTCGCCGACCACCGCGCGCTGTACGACCGGGTCGCCCTCGACATCGGCCAGGAGATGCCCGCGGGCATCCCCACCGACCGGCTCCTCGCCTCCTACCGGGCCGACCCGGCCGCGCCCGCCGACCGCGCCCTGGAAGCCCTCTTCTTCCGCTACGGCCGCTACCTCCTCATCGCCTCCTCCCGGCCGGGATCGCTCCCCGCCAACCTCCAGGGCGTCTGGAACCAGTCCAACAACCCGCCCTGGAACGCCGATTACCACACCAACATCAACATCCAGATGAACTACTGGCCCGCCGAGACCACCCACCTCGCCGAGACCACCGAACCGCACCACGCCTTCGTGGACGCCCTGCGCGCCCCCGGCCGCAGGACCGCCAGGGAGATGTTCGGGGCGGCCGAGGGCTGGGTCGTCCACCAGAACACCAACACCTTCGGCTACACCGGCGTCCACGACTGGGCCACCTCCTTCTGGATGCCCGAGGCGGGCGGCTGGCTCGTCCAACAGCTCTACGAGCGCTATCTGTTCGGCCTCGACCGGACCTTCCTGCGCGACCGCGCCTACCCGGTGATGAAGGAGGCCGCCCGCTTCTGGCTGGCCGGCCTGCACACCGACCCGCGCGACGGAAAGCTCGTCGTCTCCCCGAGCTACTCGCCCGAGCAGGGCGAGTTCACCGCCGGTGCCTCCCTGCCCCAGCAGATCGTCTTCGACCTCTTCACCAACACCGCGGAGGCCGCCGGAATCCTGCGGGTGGACCCGGAGCTGAGACAGCAGCTCAAGGACACCCTCGCCCGGCTCGACACCGGGCTGCGGATCGGCAAGTGGGGCCAGCTCCAGGAGTGGAAGGCCGACATCGACGACCCCGCCAACACCCACCGGCACGTCTCGCACCTGTTCGCCCTGCACCCGGGCCGCCGGATCACCCCGGGCTCTGCGTACGCCGAAGCCGCCGAGGTCTCGCTCACCGCACGCGGTGACGGCGGCACCGGCTGGAGCAAGGCATGGAAGATCAACTTCTGGGCGCTGCTCGGCGACGGCGACCACGCCGCGAAGATGCTCGGCGAACAGCTCAAGTCCTCCACCCTGCCCAACCTGTGGGACACCCACCCGCCATTCCAGATCGACGGCAACTTCGGCGCCACCGCGGGCATCGCCGAGATGCTCCTCCAGAGCAGGCACGGCACCGTCCACGTGCTGCCCGCCCTGCCCGGCGCCTGGTCCGCCCGGGGCTCGTACGACGGGCTGCGCGCCCGGGGCGACTTCACCGTCGGCGTCACCTGGCGGAAGGGGCGCCCCACCGAGATTCGCCTGCACTCCGGCAGCGGCACCACGGCGAAACTGCGCCACCCCTCCCTGACCGGCAGGGTCCGTGTACTGCGCACGGGCGCGGACCCCACCACGTACACCGCGAGGAACGGCCTGCTCACCCTGCCGACCCGAGCCGGACGGAACTACCGCCTGCGGCCCCTGTAGCCCACCGGGCACGCACCTCGAGCACGCGGGTGGCCCACACCGGGCATGCACCTCAGGCACGTGGCGGGGCCCCCGGGGGACGCCCGTTACTCTGGGGCCCGTCGTGACCGATGCGTGCCCCGAGGCACAACCCCGTGGCACAGGAGGAACACACCGTGGCCCAGTCCGCCATACCCCCGCCGGACCCCCTCGCACCCCGGGGCATCCCGCTCACCGGACTCCGCCGCTCTCTCTCCCGTACCGCCCTCGCCCTGGTCGCGCTCCTCGCTCTGGTCCACTCCGCCATGCTGCTGCTGTACGTCGCGACGGACTTCCCGCCCTCCAGGACGTACGCCAAGCAGACCGACTGGTGGATGCGGCCGATGTTCCCGCAGGACTGGAACATCTTCGCCCCCGACCCCTCCCGCTACAACCTCCACCTGGAGGTCCGCTCCCGGGTCGACGGGACGTTCGGCGAGTGGACGGACCTCACGGCGAACGACAACTCCCGCTACCGGGGTGACCTGCTCCCCAGCATCGAGGACCAGCTGGTGCTGCGCCGCGCGGTCTCCCAGTACCAGACGAGCGCGCGCAACCAGGACCGGTCCCCGGCGGCCGACGCCGCCCGCAGCCGCAACGCCCGCTACCTCCTGAACGTCGTCCGCGTCCGCCTCGACGCCATGGGGAAGCCGGTGGGCGACGTCGTCGAGCTCCGCACCCGCTCCACCCGGATTCCCGCCCCCGACGCCCCCGGCGTCACCCATCGGCCCACCTACCGCACGCTCGGCTTCTGGACGGTGGCCCCATGACCGCCCGCCAGGCCCTCGCTCTCGGCGCGGGCGGAGCCGGCGCGTGCGCCGCGCGCCTGACCGGCGCCCTGCGCGACCTCACCCTGCGGCCCCTCTCCCTCTACAGTGCGGCCGCCCTGCGCATCGGGCTGGCCGGCCTGTACGTCGTGCACCTGCTGCGCGAACTCCCGCACGCGAGCCGCCTGTGGGGGCCCGCCTCGCCCCTCACCCCCGAACTCTTCGCCGAAACGCTCAGGGCGCGCGGCTGGGACGGGGCGTTCGGCTGGTGGTACGGGCTGCTCTCCACCGACAGTTCCCTGGTGTTCTCCGCCTGGTACGCCTTCGCCCTCGTGGTCGGCGCGCTGTACGCACTGGGCTGGCGGACCCGGGCCGTGGCTCCGCTCTTCGTCTTCGTCGTGGTCGCCTTCTACATCCGCGGTTCGCAAGCCAACAGCGGCTGGGCACTGCTCAGCCTCCTGTTCGCCAACTACCTCGTCTTCGTCGCCTCCGGCCGCCGCTGGTCGCTCGACGCCCGCCGCCGGGCCCGGCGGGGCAACGCCCCGAGCCGGTACGTCTTCTGGGGCGAGGAGACCGAAGAACTGCGCCGCCGTGCGGTGACCCTGCTGCACAACGCGGGCCTCGGTGTCATCGCCCTGCAGGTGATGGTCATCTACACCTCGGCCGCCATGTACAAGATCCAGGGTGCGTCGTGGCGGGACGGCTCGGCGCTCTACTACTCGATGATGAGCGACGACTTCTCCGCCTTCCCCGAGCTGTCGGCGTGGATCGTCAGCCACGGGACGTTCACGGCGGTCATGGCGTACGTCACGGTGTTCTCCCAAGTCCTCTTTGCCGCCCTGGTGTTCAACCGCCAACTGAAGTACGTGATCCTCGTCGTGATGCTGAGCACGCACGTGGGCATCGGTCTGCTGATGGCGCTGCCGATGTTCTCGGCGATCACCATCGTGGGCGACCTGGTGTTCCTGCCGACGTCGTTCTGGCTGGCGGTGACGGCCTTCGTCACGACGTGGCGGCAGCCCGCGGCCTCATTGGAGGGTCCGGGGACCGGGCGGCCGGCCACCGTGCCCCCACAAGCCGGCCACGAGCCCGTCGGCGGCGGTCCCGGGCAGGAGCCGGGCGGGGGGAAGCCCCGCGCGGCGGCCCTCAGCATCCCGCAGCCCTCCGACCCGCCGGACGACCCACGCTGACCCGGTCCTCCCGCGGTGTTCCGGCCCTCCCGGCGGGTCGGCCCTCGCGGCGGGTCGGCCCTCCCGCGGCGTCCCGCTCCCGCGGTGACTCCGGCCCTCCCGCTGCGGTCCGCTCCCGCCGTGACCCGGCCCTCCCGCTGCGGTCCGCTCCCGCCGTGACCCGGTCCTCCCGCGGTGGGCCGCTACCGCGAGCGGGCCCCCCGCTGTGTCCAGGCAGGCGAGCACCAGTGGGCACAAGGAGACACCACCCGCGCCCCACCGCTTCGCGCCCCCGGCGCCCCCTCAGACTGCCGTCGCCGCCGCGTGACCCGCTCCCCGGCCCTCGGCCCGCGCCACGATCCGCCCGTCCTCGATCCGCACCGCCACCTCGGTCGCGTCGCTCACCGCCGACACTCCGGCCGCGGCGGCCAGCAATCCCGACTCGTCGTGGGCGACCCCCACCCGGGGCCACGCACCACGGGGGAACGCCCGGCGCAGCCCCGCCGCCAGCTCGGCCACCGTCAGCCGGGCCAGCGGCCCCAGTTCACCCGGTTCGCCCGTGACCAGGACGGCGGTGACCGCGACACCCGGCGGAGCCGCCCGTACCGCCTCCTCGACTGCCTCAAGCCGGTGCAGCCCCAGCACCACAAGCACCGCGTCGTCCGCGAGCCGCACCGGCTCTGCGAGCAGGGCGTCCGTCGCGGGCGGCGGCGCCCACTCCTCGTCGACGGGCCGCGCCTTGGAGACATACGGCAGGTGCGGCGGCGCCCAGGCGCCGTCGGGGGCGAGCCCGGCGAGCTGTTCGCAGGCGGCCACCGTCTGGAACGGGTCGACGAACCCCGGTGCGGCGGCGGCCAGTTGGTCCGCCCCGTGCAGCAGAGTCAGCACCGTCTCGGCGAGCGGGACCAGACGCCCCGGCCCGCCGCCAGGTCTGCCACCGCCACCGCGCCCGCCATCGGCCGCCCGCCCGCCGGCCAGGCCCTCCAGCGCCAGCCCGAGCAGCAGCGCGTTCAGCTTGAGCAACTGGCCGTACGGCTGCCTGGTACGGGCGTCGGCGAGCACGACCGACGGCAGGTCCATCGCCAGCCGGTCCTCGGGCTCCGCCGCCCCGGACAGCGGGAACCGTGACACCCGCGCCCTGGCGAGCGCGCCGAGCGCCTCGTGGACGGTGCTCACGGGCGACGGGGGAGGGGGCGCCGGAGAGTTCACGGCCAGATCGGCGAGGACCGCGAAATAGAGGGCGCGCTTGCCGGGGAAGTTGGAGTAGACGGCGCCCCGGGTGAGGCCCGCCCGCTCGGCGATCCGGTCGATCTTGGCATCCCGGAAACCGAGTTCGCCGAACTCCTCGCGCGCTGCCTCAAGAACTTTCCGCCGATTGAATTCCTGCACTTCGGCCCTGGTCCGGCTCATGTCGCTCCTGTCGTGGGTGGCACCGCACATTCAAGATACTCAGGGCATCCAGATGATGGCATCATGTGGTTACATCATTCCCATGGGAGGCACTCGTGCAGGCAGAGAACCAGGGGCACGTCCCGGAGAACGAGGGGCGCACCCCCGAGGTACACGAGAGCCGAGGGAACGTGCCGGAGATACAGCTCTCCGACCCGGAGTTGATCCGCGACCCCTTCGGGGTCTACGGCCGTGCCCGTGAACAGGGGCCGGTGGCCAGGCTGGTGGCCCCCGGGTTCGGCGGAATGTGGGCCCTCACCCGGTACGCACAGGCCCGGGAGATGCTGAGTGACCCGCGCTTCGAGATCCGCAGCGACAGTTTCATGCGGCCGGAGGTGCCGGAGGACTGTCTTCCGTACCTGCGGACCATGGCGGAGATGAACGGCCCCGAGCACCAGCGGCTGCGCCGCCTGGTCGCTCCCGCCTTCAGCGCCCGGCGGGCCGCCGCCTTCCGGCCCCGTATCGAAGCGGTCGTCGAGCGGCTCCTGGACGCACTGGACGCGCACATGGCGGTGTCCGGCGACGGCTCGGCAGACCTGCTGCGGCACTTCGCCCTGCACCTGCCGATGGACGTCATCTGCGAGTGGGTGGGCGTCCCCGAGGAGCTCCGGCCGCAGTGGCGGGAGTACGGGGCGACCGTCGTGTCCGGCGTGGGCGCCGACTTCGCCGCGGCAATTCCCGGGATCGTCCGGGGCGCGCGCGAGACGGTCGAGCTGCGCCGCCGCGAACCCGGCGACGACCTGCTCACCGAGCTGATCCGGGTGCGGGACGAGGACGGGGACCGGCTGAGCGACGTCGAGCTGGTGACACTGGTGTGGCACCTGGTGATGGCGGGGCAGTCCCCCACACCACTGGTGGCCAACGCGGTCGACGCGCTGCTGGCCCACCCCGCCGAACTGGCCGCCCTGCGGGCGGACCCGGCCCTGCTGCCCGGGGCGATGGAGGAGATCGGCCGGCTGGCGGGGCCGACGATCCTCACCATCCCGAGGTACGCGACCGAGGACCTGGAGCTGCACGGCGTGCGGGTGGCCGAGGGAGAGGCGGTGACGGCGGTCGTGGCCTCGGCCAACCGCGATCCCCGGGTGTACGCCTCGCCACAGACCCTGGACGTACGCCGGGCGGCGGGCTCCGCACCGCACCTGGGCTTCGGCCACGGCTCCCACTTCTGCCTGGGGGCCTCGGTGGCCCGCATCCAGACCGAGGTGGCGGTGGGCGGGCTGCTCCGGCGCTACCCGGAACTGGCGCGGGCGGGCGAGGCCAAGCGGGCCATGGACCCGGGCACCTGGCGGCTTGAGGGGCTGCCGGTACGGGGCTGACCGCCCGAGCGGCGGGCGGCCCGGGGGCCCCACCCGGGGGCCGCGGCCCGGGGGCCGCCCCCGGGCCGGGCCACCCCCCCCGCCCCCCCGCCGGGGGGGGGGCCCCGGGCGGGGCGCGCCCCCCCGC
>NZ_JBHXRV010000018.1:83110-144714 GCF_042716745.1 Streptomyces sp. NPDC058663 | reverse complement strand
GACCCCCCCACACCCCCCGCACACCCCTTAACCACCCCGGCCCCCACCCCCCCCCATCCCCCCCCCCAGCCCCCTTGGGCGGCGGGGCCGCCCTGATTACCCCCGTTCCCTTGGGCGGCGGGGCCGCCCCCACACTCCTCCTCCCGCCCCCTTGGGCGGCGGGGCCGCCCCCCGGGGGGCGGAACGGGCGGGCAAGGGGGCGGCCCCCCCCCGGCGGAGCCGAACCCTCCGCGCTGCCCCACCCCGGCCCGCCACAACGGCCCCCGCCCCGGAGCGGACCACCGGGGCGGGGGCCACTCCCATTCCCCCAGGAGCCCCACCGTGCCCGAAGGCCACACCATCCACCGCCTCGCGGAGGACCACCTGGCCCGATTCGCCGGCACGGCCCCCCACCCCACCAGCCCCCAGGGCCGCTTCGCCGCCTCCGCCGCCCTCCTGACCGGCAAGGTCATGGAAACCGCCGAGGCCCACGGCAAACACCTCTTCCTCGGCTTCGAGGGCGGCACCTGGATCCACATCCACCTCGGCCTCTTCGGCAAGTACGCCCTGGGCGACGCCCCCGCCCCGCCGCCCACCGACACCGTCCGCCTGCGGCTGCGCAACAGCACCTCGTACGCCGACCTCCGCGGCCCCACCACCTGCGCCCTCGTCACGGACGCCGAGAAACAGGCGATCCACGACCGGCTCGGCCCCGACCCGCTGCGCGCCGACGCGGACCCCGACCGTGCCGGACGCCGCATCAGGGCCTCCCGTACGACGATCGCCGCCCTCCTGATGGACCAGAAGGTCGTCGCCGGAGTCGGCAACGTCTACCGCGCCGAAGTCCTCTTCCGGCACGGCATCGACCCGTACACCCCCGGCAAGGCCCTCACGGCCGCCCAGTGGCAGGCGCTCTGGGACGACCTCGTCGTCCTGATGCGCGAGGGCGTACGCCTCAACCGCATCGACACCGTCCGCCCCGAGCACACCCCCGAGGCGATGGGCCGCCCGCCGCGCGTCGACGACCACGGCGGCGAGGTGTACGTCTACCGCCGGGCCACCCAGCCCTGCCACCTCTGCGGCAGCGAGATCCGCACCGCCGATCTCGCCGCCCGCAACCTCTTCTGGTGCCCCACCTGCCAGCGGCCCTGACCGGTGGGCCGGAGCCCGCCACACCGGCCGCCGGAGCCCTCCCGCGCTAGAACCCGTGCGCCAGCCACGGCGCCACGTCCGAGCCGAACGCCACCGCCGCCTCCGCCAGAGCCCCCTCGCGCAGCTCCCGCACCCGCCCCGCCGAGGCCAGCGCGGACAGGGACACCCCGCCGAGATACGCGGCCCCCAACTCCCGTACCGACAGCGCGAGATCCGCCGGCTCCGCGGTCCGCACGCACACCGCGCCCTTGGCGTCAGCGGTCAGCCGCCACCGCCCCTCGTTCCACGGGCAGAACCCGTCCCGCACCTCGAACACCACATCCACCGGCGCCCGGTAGGTCCGCGCCTCCAGCGCGGCCCCCACGTCCACCAGCCGTACGTACAGCGAGTCGCGCAGCCGCACCGCGCAGCGCCGGGGGTCGGACACCAGATGCAGCAGGGCGTCGTCGACGGGCCGGCTCCGGACCACCAGCTTCGAGGTGAGATCGAGGTCGAACAGGAAGCGCCACAGCGCCGCGTGCGCCTGCGGGGCGAGCGGACCGGCCGCCTCCAGATCCGCGAGCAGCACCACCCCCTCCGGCCCCGCCGCGCTCCGCTCCGGCTTCACCCGGAACCGCGCGAAGCCCAGCGCACGGCCTTCGGCGTCCTCGGCCAGCACGCACTGAAGGGCGGAGGCCCCCTCCCGTTCCTTCTCCGGGTCCAGCAGCGGCAGCCGCTCCCAGCCGGGCTGCCGCGCCGTCATACCGGGCCGCCGCGCGACCGCCCGCGCGTAAATCTCCTCGCACGTCCGGTGGACGGCCCCGTCGTCGGTACGCACGTACCGAAGTCGTATGCCGTCGGTACCTTCCGGCACGGCGAGACGCACCCGCGCCGTATCGATCTCGGCCCGCATCTCGAAGGACGCGGCGCCGTACCCGAACCGGCCGTAGATCACCGGCTCCGAGGCCGTGAGCACCGCCAGCGCCTCACCCCGCGCCCGCACGTCGTCCAGCTGCCGGCGCATCATCGACGTCAGGATCCCGCGCCGCCGGTGGGTGGCCGCCACGCCGACCATCGTGACCCCGGCCACCGGCAGCGACGCCCCGCCCGGCACCGTCATCCGGAAGCCGAAGGCGCCCGCGGTGCCCACACAACAGCCGCCCTCCCAGACGCCCAGCGACCGGTCGTACTCGGTCAATTCCCGCCACAGCGACCGCTCCTCCGGCGCCTCGTCGACGCCGCCGAACGCCCGCTCCAAAGTCGCGTACCAGGTGTCCCACTCGCCCTCGGCCAGCACCCGCATTTCCGTCGTCATATGCCATGCCTACCAGTGGCCCGTCATGACAAGCCACTCATTTCGAACAGGATGTCCCAGGGGTCCCCCTGCGGAGCAGCCGCGCGGGTCGGTAGTGTCCTGGCCAATGGGCCACGCGGTGGGAGTCGACTCGTTCACGGCCCGGATGCGCAAGCGGGCGCACCGGGTCCGCGGCGGGCTGCGCCGATCCGGGGTCGACTACTTCCGCGGCGACGGCTCGGACTGGCTCGCCTTCGCCTTCCTCCTGCTGAGCGTTCCGGCGATCGCCCTCGGAACGGTCCTGCTGCCGGTGTGGTGCGCGCCGGCCATGCTGGTCCTGCCCATCGTCGCGGGCGGCCTGCTGCTCCGCCCGGCCAGCCTGCTCGGCCTGTACGCGGCGGCGGCGACCGCCCTGATCGTCGAGTCCGTCGTCCTCGGCCCGTACACCCGGGGCCCCGCCGGCGTCACCCCCGGCACGGTCCTGACCGTGGCGGCGTGCGGCTTCTTCGGCCTGGTCGTCGCCCAGTTCCGGGCCAGGGTCGGCGTGCCGTGGCGGCGCGGCGGCACGATGCTCTTCGACCTGCGCGAACGCATCCGCGTGCAGAGCGCGCTGCCCTCCCTGCCCAAGGGCTGGCACAGCGAGATGGCGCTGCGCCCGGCGGGCGGCCAGTCCTTCTCCGGCGACTTCGTGGTGGCGGCCAGGACCGGTGACGGCGGCCGCGTCCTGGAGGTCGTCCTCACCGACGTCTCCGGCAAGGGCATGGACGCGGGCTCCCGTGCGCTGCTCCTCTCCGGCGCCTTCGGCGGCCTGCTCGGCTCGCTCCCGCCGCACCACTTCCTCCCGGCCGCCAACGGCTACCTGCTGCGCCAGAACTGGGACGAGGGCTTCGCCACCTCCATCCACCTCGTGCTCGACCTGGAGACCGGCGAGTACGAACTCCTCTCCGCCGGCCACCTCCCCGCCCTCCAGCTGCACGCGGGCAGCGGCCGCTGGGAGGAGAAGTCCGGCGAGGGCCCCCTCCTCGGCGTCTACGACGGCGCCGAATTCGACCCGGCCAAGGGCGTCCTGGCGCCCGGCGACGTCCTGATGCTCTTCACGGACGGCCTCGTGGAGGCCCCGGGCCGCGACCTCAGCGAAGGCGTGGACCGTCTGACGGGCGAGGCGGACCGCTACGTGGCGTCGGGCTTCGAGGGTGCGGCGTGGCACCTGATCGAGGCGGTCGCCAAGGACGTCAACGACGACAGGGCGCTCCTGCTGCTCTGCCGGGGCTGACGCCTTCCGCGTCCCGCGCGCCCTCTGCGTCCCGCGCACCTTCCGCGTCCCGTGCGCCCTCCGCCCCCTGCCGTACCGGCGCCCCCGCACCGGAACCGGCACCCGCGGCCGCGCCCGACGCCGGCCCGGATCCACCACCGGCCCCCGGCGTCTGCCGGAACAGCCACCTCAGGTCCGGCTCCGCCACCCACTTGAGCGCCCGCCGCACCGGCGGCGAGCACAACACCGTCACCACGGCCACCGCCGCCACCGTGACCACGATCCGGCCCACCGGGGTGGCCAGGTGGAATCGCTCCACCCACCCCTCGTATCCGGCCAACTTGATCACGAAGCCGTGCAGCAGATATCCGCCGATCGTGCCCGCGCCCAGTGCCGTGAACCACATCCGCCGCCGCGGCACCCACGCCAGGAAGCACGCCGTGAGCACCAGGGCCGCACCGAACATGGCGAACGTCATCAACACCCCGACCCACCACGGCTGATCCATGTCCTGCGCGGCGTGACTGCGGTACACCCAGTCCAGCTGGACCTTGGGCGTCACCCAGTACAGGAACGCCAGCGAGAGGGCGAACAGCGGAATCGCCGCCCGGCGCACCGACCACCGCTGCACCAGCCGGAAGTGCTCGGGGCGCAGCCGCAGCCCCAGCACGAAGAACGGCAGGAACTGCAGCACCCGCTGCGCCGACCAGGACGCCCCGATGTCCGGGGTCCCCGCCGCGGCCGCCGCGATCAGCAGCGAGATCTGCAGAGGCCATCTGATCGCCAGGAACAGCGGAGTCAGCAGCCGCCACAGGAACAGCGCCATCAGGAACCACATCAGGAACCACGGCGACACCAGCCGTACCAGGGCGTGCCCGTCCTCCATCACGGCGAAGAAGACCGCGTACGCCGTCTGGAAGACCACGTACGGCACTGCCACGCTCGAGACGAGCCGCATCAGCTTGTGCGGACGCATGTCGAAGTTCCGCGAGAAATAGCCGGAGATGAGCACGAAGGCCGGCATGTGGAACACGTACACCAGCATGTACAGCGCCTCGGTCGCCCGGCTTCCCGAGAGCACCAGCGGCCAGGTGTGCCCGACCGCCACCAGCACGATCGCCAGGTACTTCGCGTTGTCGAAGTACGCGTCGCGCCCCGCCGCTTGGGGCGCGGGGGACTTGCGCGGGGATCTCGCCGGCCGCAGCGGCCGCAGGGCGGGCACCACCTCCTTGAGTGGAGGGAGGGGGGTGCTCTGGTGCTCACGGGGATCCTGAAGCATTTGAGGCACCCTAGTGGCGTGGTCCAGTTCCGTCACCCAAGGAATGGTTTCCTTTTCCGCGCCGTACCACGTGAGACCCGTGTGACCAGTGATGTGATCCAGCCATCAACTGTCCGTCACCCGGCAGCCAGCCGAAGGGTGTTGGTGGCACGATGGTCCGGCGGGGGAAGCACTGGGCCGTGTATCCCCGGGCCGGCAAGGCGGACCGACCAAGGGTGTGATCAGTTGTGGCCATTTCACTGTCAGTGGTGCTGTTGTTGGCAGTCGTCCTCTTCGTGCTGATACGAGGCAAGAGTCTCAAGGCGGGACCGGCGCTCGTCGCCGTGCTCTTCGGCTTCTTCCTCGCCTCCACCGGCATGGCCGACGACATCCAGCGCTTCCTCAACTCCATAGCCAGCTCGCTCAACAACATCAAGTTCTGAGGCCCGGTGCGCATGAAAAAGGCCCCCGGTCCGGCGAGCGAACTCGACCGGGCCGGAGGCCACAAGAGCGGGCGACGGGAATCGAACCCGCGTAGCTAGTTTGGAAGACTAGGGCTCTACCATTGAGCTACGCCCGCACACGTACCCCGCGGGCGCCGGAGCGACCGGGGTACGGACAGCACTGTAGCGGGTGCGGGCGCCCCGGCGCACACCCGTTCCGCCCCGGCGGCAAATGCGGCCGACGCGGTGCCCGCGGGCATGTACCCTTCGTGTCGCACCGACGGGGTGTGGCGCAGCTTGGTAGCGCGTCCGCTTTGGGAGCGGAAGGTCGTCGGTTCGAATCCGGCCACCCCGACCAGCAGGTCCCCCAGCAGTTCCCCCATGCAGTTCCCCCATGCAGTTCCGGGCACGTCCCCGGCAGGCCTCCCGGCAGGTGAGTCCCCCGGGGCTGCCGTCCGGCCGGGTCGACAAGATCGCGCAGGTCCGCCCGAAGATCGCATTGTGGGAGGACGTCCGCTTGCCGTTACTATGCAAGCTGCGTGCCCGTGTGTCTGATACCGGGCCCGATCAGCAGGACCGCCCACTGAGCGGTTCGGCAGAACCCCAGAAGTCAGCCACCAAGGAGACCGAACCGTGAAGAGCGCCGTGGAGACCCTGAACCCGACCCGGGTTCGGCTCAGCATTGAGGTGCCCTTCGAGGAGCTCAAGGACAGCCTCGACGCGGCGTACAAGAAGATCAACCAGCAGGTCACGGTGAAGGGCTTCCGCAAGGGCAAGATCCCGAACCGAGTCATCGACCAGCGGTTCGGCCGTGGCGCTGTGCTGGAGGAGGCCGTCAACGACGCCCTCCCGAAGTTCTACACCGAGGCCGTCAACGAGGGTGAGCTGAACCCGCTGGGTCAGCCCGAGGTCGACATCACGGAGCTGAAGGACGGCGAACTGCTGGCCTTCACCGCCGAGGTCGACATCCGCCCGTCGATCGAGATCCCGGACTACTCCGGCATCGAGGTCGAGGTCGACGCCGTCACCGTCTCCGACGAGGACGTCGCGAAGGCTGTCGAGGACCTGCGTGGTCGCTTCGCCTCCACCAACCCGGTGGAGCGCGCCGCCGAAGACGGCGACGTCGTCACGATCGACCTCGAGGCCAAGGTCGACGGCGAGGTCCTGGAGGACGGCGTGGCCGAGGGTGTCTCGTACACCATCGGCTCCGGCGAGCTCCTCGAAGGCATCGACGAGGCCGTCAAGGGCCTGGAGGCCGGTGGCGAGGCCACCTTCACCTCCCAGCTCAAGGGCGGCTCCGCCGAGGGCAAGGACGCGGAGGTCTCCGTCAAGGTGACCGCCGTCGCCGCCCGCGAACTCCCCGAGCTGGACGACGACTTCGCCCAGATGGCGTCGGAGTTCGACACCCTGGAGGAGCTGCGCGCCGACAGCCGCAAGCGCCTCGAGAACATGAAGAGCTACGACCAGGCCACCCAGGCCCAGGAGCGCGTGCTCGACAAGCTCATCGAGCTCGTCGAGGTCCCGATCCCCGAGAAGCTCCTCGAGGACGAGGTCAAGACCCGCAAGCACAACCTGGAGCACCACCAGCTCGGGCAGATGGGCATCGACCTTCCGAAGTACCTGGAGATCCAGGGCAAGACCGAGGAAGAGTTCGACAAGGAGACCGCCGACCAGGCGATCAAGGGCATCAAGACCCAGTTCATCCTCGACGAGCTGGTCAACAAGGAGAAGCTGAACGTGAACCAGGAGGAGCTCACCGAGCACCTCATGCGTCGCGCGCAGTCCTCCGGCATGTCCCCCGACCAGTTCGCCCAGGCCGTCGTCGAAGGCGGCCAGGTGCCGATGCTCGTCGGCGAGGTCGCCCGCGGCAAGGCGCTCGCCGTCGTCGTCGAGGCCGCCACGGTCAAGGACACCAACGGTGAGCTCGTCGAGCTCGACGACGACGAGGACGAGGTCTCCGCGGAGACCCCGGCCGACGCCGCCGCCGAGGGCGACGACACCGCGAAGGACGCCGCGGAGACCGAGGCCAAGTAAGGCCCCGCCCCTCCCGCAAGCAGTCACGACGACGGGCCCGGACGCACTCGCTGCGTCCGGGCCCGCCGTCGTACCCGCCGCCTCCACGCACCGCACCGCCTCCCTCACGCGCGCGTGGCGCGCCTGCGACGCACCCTTCCCCGGCACCCCTCCCGCGCGCGTGCGCACCGGCCGCCCCGTGCGTACACCTGAGCCCACCACCTTGCGCTCCGAGCGAACAGTTCGGGAAGCGGGATGGCGTTGTCCTACCTGCGCGTTAGGGTCCATGAGTAGGCGGGTTGGGTGGGATACCCGACTCCCCGTACAAAGACGCTGAGACGGCCGGAGCCGTCAGAGACGAGCAGGTGGAATACGTGACGAATCTGATGCCCTACGCCGCCGGCGAGCCGTCCCTCGGTGGAGGCCTCGGCGACCAGGTCTACAGCCGACTTCTGGGCGAGCGCATCATCTTCCTCGGCCAGCAGGTCGACGACGACATCGCGAACAAGATCACGGCGCAGCTGCTCCTCCTGGCCGCCGAGCCGGAGAAGGACATCTACCTCTACATCAACAGCCCCGGCGGCTCGGTGACGGCCGGCATGGCGGTCTACGACACCATGCAGTACATCCCGAACGACGTGGTCACCATCGGCATGGGAATGGCGGCCTCCATGGGCCAGTTCCTGCTGACCGGCGGCGCCCGGGGCAAGCGCTTCGCTCTCCCGAACACCGACATCCTGATGCACCAGGGCTCCGCCGGCATCGGCGGTACGGCCTCGGACATCAAGATCCAGGCCGAGTACCTGCTGCGCACCAAGAAGCGCATGGCGGAGATCACCGCCAAGCACTCCGGCCAGACCGTCGAGACGATCATCCGCGACGGCGACCGGGACCGCTGGTACACGGCGGAGGAAGCCAAGGCATACGGCCTCATCGACGAGATCATCTCCGCTGCTTCGGGTGTTCCGGGCGGCGGCGGCACCGGGGCCTGAGACCCCGCCTGCCACTGCTCCGCCACCCAGCCCCAAGAACGCCACCAGGACGGTGAACACCCACATGAGCAACTACTCCGCCCCTGCCAACGGCCTCTACACCGGCCCGCAGGTGGACAACCGCTACATCGTGCCGCGCTTCGTCGAGCGCACCTCGCAGGGCGTGCGCGAGTACGACCCGTACGCGAAGCTCTTCGAGGAGCGCGTGATCTTCCTCGGTGTGCAGATCGACGACGCGTCCGCCAACGACGTCATGGCGCAGCTGCTGTGCCTGGAGTCGATGGACCCCGACCGCGACATCTCGATCTACATCAACTCGCCCGGTGGCTCCTTCACGGCGCTCACCGCGATCTACGACACGATGCAGTTCGTGAAGCCGGACATCCAGACGGTGTGCATGGGCCAGGCGGCCTCCGCCGCCGCCGTCCTGCTCGCCGCCGGTACGCCCGGCAAGCGCATGGCGCTTCCCAACGCCCGCGTGCTGATCCACCAGCCGTCCTCGCAGACCGGCCGCGAGCAGCTCTCCGACCTGGAGATCGCGGCCAACGAGATCCTGCGCATGCGGACCCAGCTGGAGGACCTGCTCGCGAAGCACTCCACCACGCCGATCGAGAAGATCCGCGACGACATTGAGCGCGACAAGATCCTCACGGCCGACGACGCCCTGGCGTACGGCCTGGTCGACCAGATCGTTTCGACCCGCAAGACCACGGCAGCGGCTGCGGCCTGAGCCTCTCGTACGTGAAACAAAGGGCCCTGCCCTACCCCTCGGCACGGCGCACGTCCTCGTGAACCGTGCCGAGGGGGGCCCGAACGGGGGGTCGGGCAAGGTACCGTCGAAGTTTGAGGCACCAGGAGTCGCTGCACCCGGCGGCTCCCAGGCGAAGGGGATTCACCTCGTGGCACGCATCGGTGACGGCGGAGACCTGCTCAAGTGCTCGTTCTGCGGAAAGAGCCAGAAGCAGGTGAAGAAGCTCATCGCAGGTCCCGGTGTGTACATCTGCGACGAGTGCATCGACCTCTGCAACGAGATCATCGAGGAGGAGCTCGCCGAGACCAGCGAGGTCCGCTGGGAGGAGCTCCCCAAGCCTCGTGAGATCTACGAGTTCCTCGAGGGGTACGTCGTCGGGCAGGAGCCCGCGAAGAAGGCCCTCTCGGTGGCGGTCTACAACCACTACAAGCGTGTCCAGGCCGGTGAGAACGGCGCCGGCCGCGAGGACGCGATCGAGCTCGCCAAGTCCAACATCCTGCTGCTCGGCCCGACCGGCTCCGGCAAGACGCTGCTCGCGCAGACCCTCGCCCGGATGCTGAACGTGCCCTTCGCCATCGCGGACGCCACCGCCCTCACCGAGGCCGGATACGTCGGCGAGGACGTCGAGAACATCCTCCTGAAGCTGATCCAGGCGGCCGACTACGACGTCAAGAAGGCCGAGACCGGCATCATCTACATCGACGAGATCGACAAGGTCGCCCGCAAGAGCGAGAACCCGTCGATCACCCGCGATGTGAGCGGCGAAGGCGTCCAGCAGGCCCTGCTGAAGATCCTGGAGGGCACCACCGCCTCCGTACCTCCGCAGGGCGGGCGCAAGCACCCGCACCAGGAGTTCATCCAGATCGACACGACGAACGTGCTGTTCATCGTGGGCGGTGCCTTCTCGGGACTGGAGAAGATCATCGAGTCGCGGGCCGGCGCCAAGGGCATCGGCTTCGGCGCGACGATCCGCTCCAAGCGCGAGATCCAGGCCAGCGACCAGTTCTCGGAGATCATGCCGGAGGACCTGGTGAAGTTCGGGATGATCCCGGAGTTCATCGGCCGCCTCCCGGTCATCACCTCCGTCCACAACCTGGACCGCGAAGCCCTCCTGAAGATCCTCGTCGAGCCGCGCAACGCACTGGTGAAGCAGTACCAGAAGCTCTTCGAACTCGACGGCGTGGAGCTCGACTTCGACCTCCCGGCCCTGGAGGCCATCGCCGACCAGGCGATCCTGCGCGGCACGGGCGCGCGCGGTCTGCGCGCCATCATGGAGGAGGTCCTCCAGTCGGTGATGTACGAGGTCCCGTCCCGCAAGGACGTGGCCCGCGTCGTCATCACGGAGGAAGTCGTCCACTCCCACGTCAACCCGACCCTGGTGCCGCGCGAGCCGCGGATCATCGGCAAGGGTGACGGCGGGCGGCACGAGAAGTCCGCGTAGCGGTTCTTCCGGTACGTACGAACAGGGCCCGCCCGGTGCACACCGGGCGGGCCCTGTTCGTTGCCGGTGACGCGGTCACTTCTTGACGCGGACCTCGCTGCGGAGCTTGGCGAGCTGTTCGGCGGAGTCGTCCCTGGCCAGCGACACCTGTGCCACCGAGCTCGAACCCATGGCGATCGTGCTGTGGTCCGCCCAGGCACAGACGGTGCCCTCCTGGGGCTGACCCAGGGCGTTCTGCCCCTTGACGGCCTGGCACTTCATGACGGCGTTGTCGAGGCTGGAGGGGCTGACCGACACGGGGCTGCCGAGGAACTCCGAGGTGCCCTTCTTGCCCTTCGCCCTGGCGGCCTCGTTCGACGCCTTCAACTGGGCGAAGAAGGAGTCGAGCGACTTCTCCGGGTCCTCGATCGTGCCCCAGGCACCCATGAGCACCTGCGACTTGGCCTTCTTCATCTTCTCCAGCGACGACGGATCACTGGGGTTGAGCTCGGCCTTGTTCAGGGTCGTGTAGATCCCGCTCACCATCTTGAAGTCCTTGACCCCGGCGGCGGTGAACATCTTCTGGCCCTCCGGGTCCTTCTCGTCGGTGGACTCCTTGCCCGTGCGCTTGAACTCGCCGCCCAGCACCGTCTCCGGCGTCGTCAGCTTGTGCGGCCCGTCGTCCGAGACGCCCCCCGCGAGGAAGTAGTACGCGCCCCCGCCCGCGGCCGCCACCAGCACCACCGCGAGGCCCACGATCAGGCCGGTCTTCTTCTTTTTCGGGCTCTCGCCGCCGCCCGGGTACGGCTGCTGGCCGTAGGGGCCCTGCGGGGGCTGCTGGCCGTACTGCGGCTGCTGGCCGTACGGGTTGGGCTGCTGGGGCTGGCCGTACGGCTGCTGGGGCTGCTGCGGCGGGTAACCGTAACCCTGCGGCGGCGGCGCCTGCTGGGGGTACCCGTAACCAGGCTGGCCCTGCGGCTGCTGCTGGCCGTACGGACCGGGTTGGCCGTACGGACCGCTCTGGCCGCCGCCGTACGGGTTCGGCTGCTGCGGCTGCTGCGGCTGCTGGCCGCCGTACGGGCCCGGCTGCTGGTAGCTCATGTAACGGGGTTCCCCTCCAGATGCTTATGCGTCGCGAACATCCTCACCGACGGGTACGGCCGGCGGTCTGCCGGGGGCCGCACTGTTACCAAAGAACCGCGTTTTGAAACGCGATTCTTTGTGGTGCCCGCGCGCCCGTAAACTGGCCCGGTGACCGAGAACTCTCAGACTCCGCAGCCCGCAGCCACCGACGCATTGCCGACGACCTACACGCCGGCCGCCGTAGAGGGGCCGCTGTACGAGCGCTGGGTAGAACGCGGTTACTTCGCCGCCGACGCGAAGAGCGACAAGCCCGCGTACACCGTCGTCATTCCGCCGCCGAACGTCACGGGGTCCCTCCACCTGGGCCACGCCTTCGAGCACACGCTGATCGACGCCCTCACCCGCCGCAAGCGCATGCAGGGCTTCGAGACGCTGTGGCAGCCCGGCATGGACCACGCGGGCATCGCCACCCAGAACGTCGTCGAGCGCGAGCTCGCCAAGGACGGCAAGTCCCGCCACGACCTGGGCCGTGAGGCGTTCGTCGAGCGCGTCTGGCAGTGGAAGGAAGAGTCCGGCGGCCAGATCTCCGGCCAGATGCGCCGCCTCGGCGACGGCGTCGCCTGGGACCGCGAGCGCTTCACCATGGACGAGGGCCTCTCCACCGCCGTCCAGACCATCTTCAAGAAGATGTACGACGACGGCCTGATCTACCGCGCCGAGCGCATCATCAACTGGTGCCCGCGCTGTCTGACGGCCATCTCCGACATCGAGGTCGACTACCAGGACGACGACGGCGAGCTCGTCTCCATGAAGTACGGCGACGGTGAGGACACCATCGTCGTCGCCACCACCCGCGCCGAGACGATGCTCGGCGACACCGCCGTCGCCGTCCACCCCGACGACGAGCGCTACGCCCGCCTCATCGGCAAGCAGATCAAGCTGCCGCTCACCAACCGCACCATCCCGGTCGTCGCGGACACGCACGTCGACCCGGAGTTCGGCACGGGCGCCGTCAAGGTGACCCCCGCGCACGACCCGAACGACTTCGCCATCGGCCAGCGCCACGACCTGGAGACCATCCAGGTCCTCGACGAGCGCGGCATCATCATCACGCCCGGCCCCTTCCAGGGCCTGGACCGCTTCGAGGCCCGTTCCGCGATCGTCGCCGCCCTGCGCGCGGACGGCCGGATCGTTGCCGAGAAGCGCCCGTACGTCCACTCCGTCGGCCACTGCTCCCGCTGCAAGACGACGCTGGAGCCGCGGCTGTCGATGCAGTGGTGGGTCAAGGTCGAGACGCTCGCCAAGGCCGCCGGCGACGCCGTCCGCAACGGCCGCGTCAACATCCACCCCGCCGAGCTGACCCCGCGCTACTTCGACTGGGTCGACAACCTCAACGACTGGTGCATTTCGCGCCAGCTGTGGTGGGGCCACCGCATCCCGGTCTGGCACGGCCCGAACGGCGAGATGGTCTGCGTCGGCCCGGACGACGAGGCGCCCACCGGTGAGGGCTGGCACCAGGACACCGACGTCCTCGACACCTGGTTCTCCTCGGGTCTGTGGCCGTTCTCCACCATGGGATGGCCGGAGCAGACGGAGTCGCTGGAGAAGTTCTATCCGAACTCCGTCCTGGTCACCGGCTACGACCTGATGTTCTTCTGGGTCGCCCGGATGATGATGTTCGGGCTGTACGCCATGGGCGACGTCCCGTTCCGCACCATCGCCTTCCACGGCATGGTCCGCGACGAGAGCGGCAAGAAGATGTCGAAGTCCAAGGGCAACGTCGTCAACCCGCTGGACTGGATGGACAAGTACGGCTCCGACGCCGTCCGCTTCACCCTGGCCCGCGGCGCCAACCCGGGTGTCGACGTGCCCATCGGCGAGGACTGGGTCCAGGGCTCGCGCAACTTCGCCAACAAGATCTGGAACGCCACCCGCTTCGCGCTGATGAACGGCGCGACCGTCGAGGGCGAGCTGCCGGCCCCCGAGCAGATGACGGCCACCGACCGCTGGATCCTGTCCCGGCTGAACACGGTCGTCGCGCAGGTCGACGCCCTCTACGACGACTACCAGTTCGCCAAGCTGTCCGACGCCCTCTTCCACTTCGCGTGGGACGAGGTCTTCGACTGGTACGTCGAGCTGTCCAAGACGACGTTCTTCGCGGAGGGCGAGCAGGCGAAGGTCTCCGCCCGCGTCCTGGGCGAGGTCCTCGACGTCACACTGCGCCTGCTGCACCCGGTCGTGCCGTTCGTCACGGAGACGCTCTGGACGACCCTCACGGGCGGTGAGTCCCTGGTCGTCGCCGACTGGCCCACCGACGCGGGGTTCCGCGACACCGCCGCCGAGCAGGAGATCGAGCTCGTCCAGCAGGTCGTCACCGAGGTCCGCAGGTTCCGCTCAGACCAGGGGCTGCAGCCGGGCCAGAAGGTCCCGGCCCGGCTCGACCTGACCGGCACCGCGCTCGCCCCGCACGAGGCGGCCATCCGCCAGCTGCTGCGTCTGCAGAGCGCCGAGGACGGCTTCCAGGCGACGGCCTCGCTGCCGGTCGCCGGTGCCAGGGTCGAACTGGACCTGTCCGGCACGATCGACGTCGAGGCCGAGCGCAAGCGCCTCACCAAGGACCTGGAGGCCGCCAGGAAGGAGGTCGTCCAGGCCAACGCCAAGCTCGGCAACGAGGCCTTCCTCGCGAAGGCGCCCGACAACGTCGTGGACAAGATCCGCGGCCGGCTGGCCAAGGCGGAGGCCGACATCACGCGGATCTCCGCGCAGATCGAGGCACTGCCCCCGGCCTCCTAGGCACGCACGGCACCTGGAGGGCCCCGCACCGGACGCACCGGAGCGGGGCCCTCGTCGCACCGCCCGGGAAGTGCCGCACCTCACTCCCAAAGGGACGTAAGTCCGCCGAACCGGGGCGAAGGACCCGGCACTATGGAACGTATGCACGACAAGCCCACCGCCTCGCCGGTACCCCGGGCCTGGGCGGCGGGCCGGCGCTGGCTGGAGGGCCGCACGGTCCACCGGCACACCCTGGACCTGCTCGTCCCGCTCATCTGCTTCGCCCTGATGCTGCTCGACGTGCCGGGCGTCGCCGAGTCGGACAACTCGCTCAACCGCCTGACCGCCACCGCCGTGCTCGGGGCCGGTGCCGCCTCGCTGCTGCTGCGCCGCAGGTTCCCCTGGATCCCGTACCTCGTCGCGCTCGGCCTGCTCGGCTGGCTGCACGAACTCACCCTCATGCAGTTCGCGCTGTACAAGATCGGCCGCTACCGGGGACGGGCCGCCGCGACCGCGGCGACGCTGGGCTACGTGGGCTTCGCGTGCGCGCTCTACCTGCACCGGAGCTGGCCCGAGAAACAGGCCGACACCTTCGTCGAGTTCCTGAGCCTCATCGTGCCCATCGGGGTCCTCGCCGCCGGCGTGGGCGTCGCCGCGAACCGGCAGGACCTCGTACGCGAACTGGAGGTCCACAGGGGACGCACGGCGGCCCTCCAGGCGGTGCAGCAGGAGCGGGCATCCGTCGCCAGGGACGTGCACGACTTCGTGGGCCGGGAACTGACCCTGCTCGCGGTACGGGCCGAAGTGCTCGCGGTACGCGCGCGTGGCCAGGCCCACCAGAAGGACTTCGACGAACTCTCCGAAACCGCGCGCAAGGCACACCGCATCCTCAACGAGATCATCGTGCAGCGCGCCCGGGAGGGGGACGCGACCCCCGGCATCGACGCGCTCGCCGAGCTGGCGGCCGAGGGGGAGCTGGCCGGCAGCCCGGTGGCGCTCGACATCGACGGACGGGCCGCCGCCCTGTCACCGCTGCGGCAGGCGGCCGTCCACCGGGTGGTCCAGGAGTGCCTCACCAACGCCGTCAAGCACGCACCGGGCGAGCCCGTACAGGTGCGGATCGCGCTCGACGGCAGCCACCTGCGCATCGAGGTGACCAACCGCCTCGCCAGCTCGGTGCCCGGCAAAGAGCCCGTGTCCGCGGGAACCGGCACGTTCTCGATGGGGGAGCGGGTGCTGTCCATGGGCGGAACCCTGGAGGCAGGGCACCACGACGGCGAGTACCGGGTGACCGCGGTACTTCCCGCCGGGGTCTGACCGCCGCCTTCCGGAGCGGCGGGGCACCACGACGGTGCGTACCGGGTGACCGCGCTCCCGGGGCCCAGGAGTCCGCGCCCCCGGAGCCCAGGAGTCCGCGCCCGCTCAGCTCGCCGCGAGCAGTTTCTGCAGGTTGTCGAAGTCCTCCACGCATTTGCCGGAACCCAGCGCCACACAGTCCAGCGGATTGTCCGCCACATGGACCGGAATGCCGGTCGCCGCCGAGATCCGCAGATCGAGCCCCGGCAGCAGCGCGCCGCCCCCGGTCAGCACGATGCCGTGCTCCATCACGTCGCCGGACAGCTCGGGAGGGCACTCCTCCAGCGTGGCGCGCACCGCCGCGATGATCGCTTCGACGGGCTCGTCGAGGGCCGAGCGCACCTCGTCCACCGACAGCGCGAGCGTCATCGGCAGCCCGCCGACCTTCTGCCGCCCGCGGATCGTGAAGGTGGCCTCCTCCAGCTCCGGCCGGGCGGGCACCGGCCACGCCGTACCGATCGCGACCTTGATGTCCTCGGCCGTCCGCTCGCCGATGAGCAGCTGGTGCTCCTTGCGCACGTAATCGGTGATCGCGGCGTCCATCCGGTCGCCGCCCACCCGCAGCGACTGGGCGGTCACGATCCCGCCCAGCGAGATCACCGCCACCTCCGTCGTACCGCCGCCGATGTCCACCACCATCGAACCGCGGGCGGAGGACACCGGCAGACCGGCGCCGATCGCGGCCGCCATGGGCTCTTCGATGAGGTGCACGGCCCGCGCGCCGGCCCGGTTGGCGGCGTGCACGATGGCCCGCCGCTCCACGGGCGTCACCCCGCTCGGGACGCACACGACCATGCGGGTGCGCGGACGGCGGCCCCGGACGGCCTTGCGGACGAAGTGCCGGATCATCTCCTCGGCCGCCTCGTAGTCGCTGATCACTCCGTCCCGCAGGGGGCGGATCGCGGTGATCGAGCCGGGGGTGCGGCCGATCGTCTCCTTGGCCTCGGTGCCGACGGCCAGCGCCGTCGTCGAACCTGCCTTCACCGCCACCACGGAGGGCTCGTTGAGAACGATGCCTTGCCCCCGCATGTACACCAGGGTGTTCGCCGTTCCCAGGTCGATGCCTATGTCCCGGCTCTCGCGGCCACCACGCGCGCGTACCGCGGGCTGCGTCGTCTCTTCGCTCACTCGATATCCTCCCCAATCGTGATCTACCAGGGTCACACACTCGTTCGGTATGGAACGGATAAAAGGGTGCCGCGGCCCTCCGGCGAAGGCGCTGTCCGCCGTTGTCGTACCCCCTCCGTAGACTGGCGGGGTGAGTGACCTCCCCCCGAACGACGACCACGCCGACGACCACGCCTCCGAGGGCGATGCCTTCGAGGAGATCGTCGAGGCCGAGACCCGGCGCGACCCCGACCTCGCCGTCATCGAGGCGGGCAGCCGCACCCTGCGCACCCGGGGCGGCGCCCCGGTCGGCGACGACGTGCCCGCCCGCCCCCAGGACCCGGAGGTGGACAGGGCGCTGCGCGCGGTCGAGACCGAGCTCGCGGGCCGCTGGGGCGAGACCAAACTCGAACCCTCGGTGACCCGGATCGCCGCCCTGATGGACGTCCTGGGCGAGCCGCAGAAGGCATACCCCTCGATCCACCTCACCGGCACCAACGGCAAGACCAGCACCGCCCGCATGATCGAGGCCCTCTTCGGCGCCTTCGAGCTGCGCACCGGCCGCTACACCAGCCCGCACGTGCAGTCGATCACCGAGCGGATCAGCCTGGACGGCGTGCCGATCAGCGCCGAGCGCTTCGTGGAGACGTACGAGGACATCAAGCCGTACGTCGAGATGGTCGACGCCTCGCAGGAGTACCGGCTCTCCTTCTTCGAGGTCATGACCGGTATGGCGTACGCGGCCTTCGCCGACGCACCCGTGGACGTGGCGGTCGTCGAGGTCGGCATGGGCGGCACCTGGGACGCCACCAACGTCATCGACGCGGCCGTCGCCGTCGTCACCCCGATCTCCCTGGACCACACCGACCGCCTGGGCAGCACGCCCGGCGAGATCGCGGGCGAGAAGTCCGGGATCGTCAAGCAGGGCGCGACGGTCGTGCTCGCCCAGCAGCCGGTCGACGCGGCGCAGGTCATGCTGAAGAAGGCCGTCTCGGTGGACGCGACGGTAGCCCGCGAGGGCATGGAGTTCGGCGTGGTCGCCCGCGAGGTCGCGGTCGGCGGCCAGCTGGTCACCCTGCGCGGACTCGGCGGCGAGTACGAGGAGATCTTCCTCCCGCTGCACGGCGCCCACCAGGCGCACAACGCGGCGGTGGCGCTCGCGGCCGTCGAGGCCTTCTTCGGCATCGGTGCCGAGCAGGCACGGACGCTGGACATCGACACCATCCGCAAGGCGTTCGCCTCGGTGACCTCGCCCGGCCGCCTGGAGGTCGTCCGGCGCAGCCCCACCGTGGTGCTGGACGCCGCGCACAACCCGGCGGGTGCGCGGGCGGCGGCCGAGGCGGTCGGCGAGGCGTTCGGCTTCAGCCGGCTGATCGGCGTCGTGGCGACGAGCTCAGACAAGGACGTCCGCGGCGTACTCGAGGCCTTCGAGCCGATCTTCGCGGAGATCGTGGTGACGAAGAATTCGACGCCGCGCTCGATGGACGTGGACGAACTGGCCGCACTGGCCGTCGAGGTCTTCGGCGACGAGCGCGTCCAGGTCGAACCGCGGCTCGACGACGCCATCGAGGAGGCCATCACGCTGGCCGAGGAGGACGGCGAGTTCTCGGGCGGCGGCGTGCTGGTCACCGGATCCGTGATCACGGTCGGCGAGGCCCGGCTGCTGCTCGGAAGGGGCTGAGGACGCCGTGCGCACTCTGTGTGCCTCCACGCTGATCGGTGAGTTCTTCGTGATCGGCTTCGCCGGTCTGGTCGCGATGAAGTCCGAGGACCTGTCGATGGGCACCGTGTGGACGGTGTGCGGCATCGCGATGCTGCTGTCCGTGCTGCTGTGCGGGATGATCACGCGGCCCGGCGGGCTCCAGCTGGGCTGGGCCCTGCAGGCGGGGCTGATTGTCAGCGGCTTCTGGGTCCCGGTGATGTTCTTCCTGGGCGCGGTCTTCGGGGGACTGTGGTGGGCGTCGATCCACTACGGCCGCAAGATCGACGAGGCGAAGGCCAGGTGGGCGGCGCAGGCGGAGGCGGAAGCGTAGGCAGCCTGGTGGAAACGCGGGCGGCCGGGCGGAAACGCAGGTGGCCGGGCGGAGGCACGGGCGGTGCGGGTGGACGTGGGGGAGATGGGGGAGCGGCGCCGTCGGCGGCCCCGCCGCTCCGCCGGGCCCCGGGCCTGACGCTGCGTGACAGTGCACCCGTTCGGCCCTGTAATCTGCGGGACACCGCTTCCGTACCGCACCCAAGGAGCCCGCACCGTGACCCAGCGCACCCTCGTCCTGCTCAAGCCCGACACCGTACGCCGCGGCCTGATCGGCGAGGTCATCTCGCGTATCGAGCGCAAGGCCGGCTGGACGATCAGCGCGCTGGAGCTGCGCGGCCTCGACCAGGAGACCCTGGAAGCGCACTACGGCGAGCACAAGGGCAAGCCCTTCTACGAGCCGCTCGTCGGCTTCATGTCCTCCGGTCCGATCGTCGCGCTGGTCGTCGAGGGCGAGCGGGTCATCGAGGGCGTACGCCAGCTGGCCGGCCCCACCGACCCGATCGCCGCGGCACCCGGGTCCATCCGCGGTGACTTCGGCACCATCGTCCGCGAGAACCTGATCCACGCCTCGGACTCCGAGGAGTCGGCGGAGCGGGAGCTGAAGCTGTTCTTCCCCGGGCTCGTCTGACGCGGAAGACAACCGGACCGCGGACACGCCCGCCGACACCTTTCTGACGCAGTGCCAGCCAAACAGCGTCCTCGCCCTGGGGCGACCGAAGTAATTCGGTCGCCCTTCGGTATATGCGTCACACCGGAGGGAACGCATCCCTCCGACACAGCGTCACCATTACTGAGGCGGGTGGACCATCCGCCCGACAATGGCGAAGGACCCTCGCGCGGTAACCGCACATGCGGCACTACGATGGCAGTCACCGCGCCCGCAGCATTCAGCGCACCACCCACTTCGCCTGCCGATCAAAGCCATCACACGCTCCACTCGGGAAGGCCCGACGCATCCTCATGGGGAAGAAGAGGGAACCAATGTCGTTCATCGGCCGTGATATGGCTGTCGACCTCGGGACCGCCAACACGCTGGTGTACGTCAGGGGCAAGGGCATCGTGCTCAACGAACCCTCCGTCGTCGCCATCAACACCAACACCGGCGGCATCCTCGCCGTCGGCTCCGAGGCAAAGAAGATGATCGGCCGTACGCCGGGCAACATCGTTGCCGTACGGCCCCTGAAGGACGGCGTGATCGCCGACTTCGAGATCACCGAGCGCATGCTCCGCTACTTCATCCTGAAGATCCACAAGCGGCGCTACCTGGCCCGCCCGCGGGTCGTCGTGTGCGTGCCCTCCGGCATCACAGGGGTCGAGCGCCGCGCCGTGATCGAGGCGTCCACGCAGGCCGGTGCCCGACAGGTGCACATCATCGAGGAGCCCATGGCCGCGGCCATCGGTTCCGGCCTGCCCGTCCACGAGGCCACCGGCAACATGGTCGTGGACATCGGCGGCGGCACCACCGAGGTCGCCGTCATCTCGCTCGGAGGAATCGTCACAGCACAGTCGATCCGGGTCGCCGGCGACGAGCTGGACAACGCGATCATCCAGCACATCAAGAAGGAGTACAGCCTCCTCCTCGGTGAGCGGACCGCCGAGCAGATCAAGATCACCATCGGTTCGGCGTTCGACCTGGACAAGGACGAGCACACCGAGATCCGCGGCCGCGACCTCGTCTCCGGCCTGCCGAAGACCGTCGTGATCTCCGCGGCCGAGGTCCGCAAGGCCATCGAGGAACCGGTCAACGCGATCGTCGACGCCGTGAAGACCACACTCGACAAGTGCCCGCCGGAGCTGTCCGGCGACGTCATGGACCGCGGCATCGTCCTCACCGGCGGCGGCGCGCTGCTGCGCGGACTGGACGAGCGGCTGCGCCGGGAGACCGGCATGCCGATCCACATCGCCGAGGACCCGCTGGACTCCGTCGCGCTCGGAGCCGGCAAGTGCGTGGAGGAGTTCGAGGCGCTCCAGCAGGTGCTGGACGCCCAGCCGCGCAGATAGCACGTGCAGAGAAATCCGCCGTACGGGACTGCCGTCCCGTGCGGCGGATCGTTGATATACACGCACAGAGATTTCTCCGACGAGGAAGGCACGGCCGCCGCACGTGAGGGACACACGAGAGAGCCGGCTGCTCCTGGTGCTGCTGGTCGCCGTAGCGTTCGCGCTGATCACGGTCGACATCCGCGGCGGCGAGGACTCGCCGGTCGACGGTGCCCGCCAGGCCGCCGCCACGGTCTTCGGACCCGTGGAGAAGGGCGTCGCCACCGCGGTCGACCCGATCGGCAACGCGATCGGCGCCGTCCGCAATTCCGGCGAGACCCACGACGCGGTCAAGGCGCTGGAGCGGGAGAACCAGGAGCTCAGGCAGCGACTGGGCAGTGACGACCGCAACCGGAGCCGGGTGCGTGAGCTGGACGGCATGCTGAAGAAGGCCGGCGCCGGACAGTACGGCATCAAGGGCGCCGAAGTCATCGCCATAGGAGCGGCCCAGGGCTTCTCCTGGACCGTCACCATCGACGCCGGCAGCAATGACGGCATCCAGCGCGACATGACCGTCCTCAACGCGGACGGTCTCGTCGGACGGGTCACCACGGTCGGCCCCAACACCGCGACCGTGCTGCTCGCCAACGACCCCGACTTCACGGTCGGCACCCGGATGGAGAAGACCAACGAGCTCGGCTTCGCCACCGGCCAGGGCGACCGCCCGCTCAGCGTCCAGTTCCTCAACGGCAAGGCCAAGGTCAAGCCCGGCGACCGCCTGGTGACCTTCGGTTCGCGCGCCGCCAAGCCCTTCGTTCCCGGAGTGCCGGTCGGCGAGGTCGTACGCGTCGACCCGTCCGGCGGCAACCTGACCCGGACCGTGTACGTCCGCCCCTACGTCGGCTTCACCCGGCTGGACATCGTCGGCGTCGTCGTCCAGGCCCCGCGCACCGACCCGCGCGACACCGTCCTGCCGAACAAGCCGCAGCCCGCCCCGACGGTCACCGTCACCGTCACCCCGAAACCGCCGAACGACAACGGCCAGAACAACGGCCAGGTCAACGGGCAGAACAACGGCCAGAACAACAACAACGCGGCCAACAACGGCAATGGCAACGCAAATACCGACGGCGCGGCCGACAACGGCACCCCCGACGGCCAGTAGGAGCTGAACCTGATGCGCTTCAACCGGATTCTGCTCTCCGCCACCCTGGTGGTCGTCGCCCTGGTCATCCAGGTCACCGTCCTCGCCAGACTCCAGCTCCCCGGCGCCGTACCGGACCTCACCCTCCTCGTCGTCCTCGGCCTGGCCTTCGTCTACGGCCATGTCAGCGGCGCCCTCATCGGCTTCGGCGCGGGGCTGCTCGCCGACCTCGCCCCGCCCGCCGACCACGCCGCCGGCCGCTACGCCCTCGTGCTGTGCGTCATCGGCTACCTCGCGGGCCTCGCCAAACCCGAGAACGGTCGCCTGCGCTCCGCCACCGCGCCGATGCTCGTCGTGGTGGCCGCCGCCGTCGGCTCGACCCTGCTGTACGCGGGCGTCGGCTCGCTCGTCGGGGACACCGCCGCACGCCACGTCGGCCTCGGCGGACTGCTGTTCACCGCCGCCCTGTACGACCTGCTCCTCGCACCGTTCGTCGTCCCCGGCATCATGGCGCTCGCCCGCCGCGCCGAGAACGACCCGCTGTCCGATTCCTCGTCCTCCGGCGCCGACGTCTCCTCCGGCTGGCTCTCCTCCGGCACGGGCCTGAGCATCGGCCAGCAGAAGGGCGGCCTCCGACTGCGTGCCGCCCGCAACCGCGCCTCGCGCGCCGGACGCATCAAGGGAGTGAAGCGCCTGTGACGCCCCGCCCCGCCCCCGCCCCCGCCGCCTGTGGGGGAGCGCGATGAGCAACATCCCCGAGACCGGAAGAACTCCCCGCGTCCAGATCCGGCTCATCGTCATCCAGGTGCTGGTCTTCTCCCTCCTGCTCACCCTCGGCGGACGCCTCTGGTACCTCCAGATCCGCAACGGCGAGGAGTACATCAACGAGGCGAAGAACAACCACGTCCAGCAGGTCGTCCAGCCGGCCGTCCGCGGCTCCATCCTCGACGCCCGCGGCGTACCGCTCGCCGACAACGAGACCAAGCTCGTCGTCTCCGCGTCGCGCACCGAACTCATGAAGATGAAGGACGACGGCAAGGCGGTCCTCGCCCAGCTCGCCGACGTCCTCGGCATGAAACCCAAGGACGTCGCCGACAAGGTCAGGCTCTGCGACGCGAAGACCCCGCAGCCCTGCTGGAACGGCTCCCCGTACCAGCCGATCCCGGTGACCAGCAAGGCCACCACCCAGCAGGCCCTGCAGATCCGCGAGCGCGCCGAGGACTTCCCCGGCATCACCGCCGAGCCCACCGCCGTACGCCGCTACGCGGCCCCCGGCAAGGCCAACACGGCCCAGGTCCTCGGCTACCTCTCGCCCGTCACCGACCAGGAGATCGAGAAGGCCAAGGACACCTCCTCGCCCTACCTGCGCTCCGACCAGGTGGGCCGCTCAGGACTGGAGCGCACCTACGACAAGTACCTGCGCGGCAACGCCGGCGTCACCCGCTACGAGGTCGACAACCTCGGCCGCGTCATCGGCCTCGCCAAGGCCGACAAGGCCAAGCCCGGATCCAACGTCGTCACCAGCATCGACGCGCGCGTGCAGGCCGTCGCCGAGTACGAACTCCTCGACGCGATGAAGGAAGCCCGCAAGGCCTTCGACAAGAACACCAACACCAACTACAAGGCCGACGCCGGCGCCGTCGTCGTCCTGGAATCCAGGACCGGCCGGGTCGTCGCGATGGCGTCCAACCCGACGTACGACCCCAACGCCTGGGTCGGCGGCATCTCCGGCAAGGACTACGCCAGACTCACCGGCAAGGACTCCAACTTCCCGCTGCTCAACCGCGGAATCCAGGCCCAGGCCGCCCCCGGCTCCATCTTCAAGGTGATCCCGACGACCGCCGCGGTCAACGCCGGCTACGATTTCAACGGCAGCTACCCCTGCCCCAGCTCGTACTCCATCGGCGGCCAGACCTTCACCAACTACGAGTCCAAGGGCCACGGCAACATCAGCCTCGGCGGCGCACTCGAAGTCTCCTGCGACACGGTCTACTACGCACTCGCCCACCAGCAGTGGCAGCGCGACGGCGGCACCAAGCCGAAGAAGGACGCCAAGGACTGGTTCTACAAGACCGCCCACCAGTTCGGCCTCGGCAAGGAGACCGGCATCGACCTCCCCAACGAGGTCGCGGGACGGGTCCCCGACCGCCAGTGGAAGCAGCGCTTCTGGGCCGCCAACAAGGACTCCTGGTGCAAGCAGGGCAAGAAGAACGGCAGCTTCGTCGAGAAGATCGCCTTCGAGAACTGCATCGACGGCAACCAGATGCGCGCCGGTGACTCCGTCAACTACTCCATCGGCCAGGGCGACACCCTCGTCACCCCCATCCAGATGGCATCGGTCTACGCCGCGATCGCCAACGGCGGCACCATGTACGCCCCGTCCGTCGGCAAGGCCGTCGTCAGCGCCGACGGCAAGCACGTCGAAGAGCTCAAGCCCAGGGCCAACGGCAGGCTCCCGATGAACCAGGCCACCCACAAACTGATAGACGAAGCTCTCGCGGGAGTCGCCACCCGGGGCACCGCCGCCTGGAGGTTCCAGGGCTGGCCCCAGGACAAGATCCCGATGCACGCCAAGACGGGCACCGCCGAGGTCTACGGCAAGCAGACCACCTCGTGGTTCGCCACGTACACCAAGGACTACTCGATCGTCATGACCATCGCGCAGGGCGGCACCGGCTCGGGCGCCTCCGGACCCGCCGTGCGAAAGATCTACAACGCGCTGTACGGGCTGGACAAGGACGGCAAGTTCGACCCGAAGAAGGCCCTCCTGCCGCAGCCGCAGCAGGGACTGCCGAAGATCGAGGCGGACGGCTCCATCACCGCCCCCGAGATCAAGCCCTACGTCCCCGAGCCCAAGGACGCCGAGGGCGCCGACGCGCTCGCCGGACCGCCCGCGACCGGACCCGGCCGGGGCACCGCCCCCGGCCGCGGCGGCGGTACGGGAACGGGCACCAACCAGCCGCTGGGGGACTGACATGGCAGGCAGCGCACACGGCTTCTCCGTACGGCGGTACGCCCCCGAGCGCGGCGCGTTCGCCAAACTCACCGCCCGCGACTCCCTCCTCCGCAAGCTCGACTGGCCCCTGCTGCTCTCCGCACTGGCCCTGTCCGGCATCGGTTCGCTGCTCGTCTGGTCGGCGACCCGCGGACGCGACACCCTCAACCACGGCGACCCGTACTACTTCCTCTTGCGTCACCTCCTCAACACCGGAATCGGCTTCGCGCTGATGGTCGGCACGATCTGGCTCGGCCACCGCACCCTGCGTGGCGCCGTCCCTGTGCTGTACGGGCTGTCCGTCGTGCTGGTCCTCGCCGTACTCACCCCACTCGGCGCGACCGTCAACGGCGCACACGCCTGGATCGTCATCGGCGGCGGCTTCTCGCTCCAGCCGTCCGAGTTCACCAAGATCACGATCATTCTGGGGATGGCGATGCTGCTCGCCGCCCGTGTCGACGCGGGCGACCAGCAGCACCCCGACCACGGCACCGTGCTCAAGTCCCTGGGCCTGGCCGTCGTCCCCATCGCGATCATCATGCTGATGCCGGACCTCGGCTCCGTCATGGTCATCGCCATGATCATCCTGGGTGTGCTGCTGGCGTCCGGAGCCTCCAACCGGTGGGTCTTCGGCCTGGTCGGCGCCGGCGTGCTCGGCGCCGTCCTGGTCACCGTCCTCGGGCTCCTCGACGAGTACCAGATCAACCGCTTCGCCGCCTTCGCCAACCCCGACCTCGACCCGGCCGGCGTCGGCTACAACACCAACCAGGCCCGCATCGCCATCGGCTCCGGAGGCCTGACGGGAACGGGGCTCTTCAAGGGATCCCAGACGACCGGACAGTTCGTCCCCGAACAGCAGACGGACTTCGTCTTCACCGTCGCGGGCGAGGAACTCGGCTTCCTGGGCGCCGGACTCATCCTCGTGCTGCTGGGCGTCGTGCTCTGGCGGGCCTGCCGGATCGCCCGCGAGACCACCGAGCTCTACGGCACGATCGTCGCCGCAGGCATCATCGCCTGGTTCGCCTTCCAGTCCTTCGAGAACATCGGCATGACCCTGGGCATCATGCCCGTCGCGGGCCTGCCGCTGCCCTTCGTCTCCTACGGCGGATCGTCGATGTTCGCGGTGTGGGTGGCCATCGGACTGCTGCAGTCGATCAGGGTGCAGCGGCCGATAACGGCATAGCCGGCCGCCTGCCGCCCGGCCGGACCCTGTTTGAAGGCCCGTATCGCGTCTAGATTCATGACATGGCGGACACGAAGCGCGAGATCGAGCGAAAGTACGAAGCCACGACGACAACCCCCGGCGAAGAACCCCGGCTGCCCGACCTCACCAAGGCGGCCGGGGTCTCGTCCGTCCGGGACGAGGGCGTCAAGGAACTCGACGCCCTCTACTACGACACCGCGGACCTGGCGCTCGCCGCCCACGCGACGACCCTGCGCCGCCGCACCGGCGGCGAGGACGCCGGCTGGCACCTCAAACTCCCGGTGTCCCCCGACGTGCGGGACGAGATCCGCGCCCCCCTGGGCGCGGACGGCGCCGGCGTGCCCCGCGCGCTGGACGCCCTGGTACGGGCGCGCACCAGGGGAGCACCACTGCTGCCCACCGTCCGGGTGAAGTCGTCCCGCCGGGTGCGCCACCTGCTCGACGCGGCGGGGCAGACCCTCGCCGAAGTCAGCGTCGACGCGGTGCACGCGGAACGGACCGGCGAGGAGAAGACGACCGCCGACTGGACAGAGATCGAGGTGGAAGTCGCAGACGACGGCGACCCGGCGATCCTGGACGCCGTCGAGAAAAGGCTGCGAAAAGCGGGAGTGCTGCCGTCGGCGGCGCCGTCCAAGCTGGCCAGGGCACTGGCGGAGACCGGCGGCGGCCCGGCCCCCGCACCGGCCCCCTCGGGAGGCACGGCCGCAGCACAGGTCCTCGGCTACCTGCGCGCACAGGCCGAGGCGCTGATCGCCCACGACCCGGCCGTACGGCGCGACCTGCCCGACTCCGTGCACCAGATGCGGGTGGCCACCCGCAGGATGCGCAGCGCCTTCAAGACGTACAAGAAGATCCTGGACCCCGCCGTCACCGACCCGATCGGCGAAGAACTGAAGTGGCTGGCCGGGGAACTGGGCGTCGACCGCGACCAGGAAGTACTGGCCGCCCGCCTCCGGGCACGCCTCGCCGCCCTGCCCCGCACCCTGCTGCTCGGCCCGGTGCACGGGCGGCTGCGGATCTGGTCGGTGGCCCGCGGCAGCGGCTCCCGGCAGAGGACACTCGCCGTACTGGACTCCGAGCGCTACCTGCAACTGCTGCTGTCGCTGGACGCACTGCTGGCCGACCCGCCCCTGCGCAAGGCGGCGGCGAAGAGCGCGGCGGACGTCCTGCCCAAGGCCCTCGCCAAGGACTTCGCCCGCCTCGCCACCCGCACCGAACACGCCCTGTCCCTGCCGCCGGGAACAGCGCGGGACCTCGCGATGCACGAGGCACGCAAAGCGGCGAAGCGGCTGCGGTACGCGGCGGAATCCGCACGCCCGGCCCTGGGCGCCCCCGCCAACCGGCTGCGCACCCGCGTCAAGGCCGTACAGGGCGTACTGGGCGAGCACCAGGACAGCGTCGTCGCCCGTGCCGAACTGCGGAACCTGGCCATCCAGGCGCACGCTGCGGGCGAGACGGCCTTCGTGTGGGGCCTGCTCCACGGCCAGGAGGAGGCCGCCGCGGCGGAACGGGAGCGAGAACTGCCGGAAGTGTGGCGCAAGGCCCGGGACAAGAAGACGGTGGGGTGGCTCGGGGCATAGAGCCGGGGTCCGGGCGGCACGGCCTCCCGGACCCGCTCTCCCCGCCGGCGCTCTCCCCGCCGGCGCTCTCCCCGCCGGGCGCGTCCCCGTCGGCGCGCCCCCGCCGTGCGGGTCCCTGCCGACGTGTCCCGGCCGTGCGTGTCCCGGCCGTGCGGGAGATCTCCGAACCCGCGTTAGGCTTGAGGGTCCCCCTGCCCGCTCATGAGAGACACCGCGATGCCTGTTGAGTCGGTCTTCCCCCGCCTGGAAGCCCTCCTGCCGCATGTGCAGAAGCCCATCCAGTACGTCGGCGGTGAGCTGAACTCCACCGTCAAGCCGTGGGACGAGTGCGACGTCCGCTGGGCGCTCATGTACCCGGACGCGTACGAGGTCGGCCTGCCCAACCAGGGCGTCATGATCCTCTACGAGGTGCTCAACGAGCAGGCGGGCGTCCTCGCCGAGCGCACCTACAGCGTGTGGCCCGACCTCGAAGCGCTGATGCGCGAACACAAGGTCCCGCAGTTCACGGTCGACGCCCACCGCCCGGTGAAGAACTTCGACGTCTTCGGACTCTCCTTCTCCACCGAGCTCGGCTACACCAACATGCTCACGGCGCTCGACCTGGCCGGCATTCCCCTGGAGTCCCGCAACCGCACCCTGGACGACCCGATCGTCCTGGCCGGCGGCCACGCGGCCTTCAACCCGGAGCCGATCGCCGAGTTCATCGACTGCGCCGTCCTCGGCGACGGCGAACAGGCCGTCCTCGACATGACCGCGATCATCCGGACCTGGAAGGCGGAGGGCCGCCCCGGCGGCCGCGAGGAAGTCCTCCTGCGCCTCGCCAAGACCGGCAACATCTACGTCCCCGGCTTCTACGACGTCGAGTACCTCCCGGACGGCCGCATCGCCCGCGTCGTACCCAACAGGTCGGGTGTCCCGTGGCGGGTGTCCAAGCACACCGTCATGGACCTCGACGAGTGGCCCTACCCCAAGCAGCCCCTCGTCCCGCTCGCCGAAACCGTCCACGAGCGCATGTCCGTGGAGATCTTCCGCGGCTGCACCCGCGGCTGCCGTTTCTGCCAGGCCGGCATGATCACGCGCCCCGTACGGGAGCGAAGCATCACCGGCATCGGAGAAATGGTCGAAAAGGGCCTCAAGGCGACCGGCTTCGAAGAGGTGGGCCTGCTCTCCCTCTCCTCCGCCGACCACACCGAGATCGCGGACATCGCCAAGGGCCTCGCCGACCGGTACGAGGAGGACAAGATCGGCCTGTCCCTCCCCTCGACCCGCGTCGACGCCTTCAACGTGGACCTCGCCAACGAACTGACCCGCAACGGCCGCCGCTCCGGCCTCACCTTCGCCCCCGAGGGCGGCAGTGAGCGCATGCGCAAGGTCATCAACAAGATGGTCTCGGAGGAGGACCTGATCCGGACCGTCTCCACCGCGTACGGAAACGGCTGGCGCCAGGTCAAGCTGTACTTCATGTGCGGCCTGCCCACCGAGACCGACGACGACGTCCTGCAGATCGGCGACATGGCGGTCAACGTCATCGCCGAAGGCCGCAAGGTCTCCGGCCAGAACGACATCCGCTGCACCGTCTCCATCGGCGGGTTCGTCCCCAAGCCGCACACCCCCTTCCAGTGGGCCCCGCAGCTGAGCGCCGAGGAGACCGACGCGCGTCTCACCAAGCTCCGCGACAAGATCCGCGGCGACAAGAAGTACGGCCGCTCCATCGGCTTCCGCTACCACGACGGCAAGCCCGGGATCGTCGAGGGCCTGCTCTCCCGCGGTGACCGCCGCATCGGCGACGTCATCCGCGCCGTCTACGAGGGCGGCGGCCGCTTCGACGGCTGGCGCGAGTATTTCAGCTACGACCGCTGGATGCAGGCCGCCGAAAAGACGCTCCCCGCGTACGGCGTCGACGTCGACTGGTACACCACCCGAGAGCGCACCTACGAGGAAGTCCTCCCCTGGGACCACCTCGACTCCGGGCTCGACAAGGACTGGCTCTGGGAGGACTGGCAGGACTCGCTCGACGAGACCGAGGTCGAGGACTGCCGCTGGACTCCGTGCTTCGACTGCGGAGTGTGCCCGCAGATGGACACGAGCATCCAGATCGGCCCGACCGGCCGGAAGCTGCTCCCGCTGAGCGTCGTCAAGTAGCACTGCGGGCAACCGCGCCCACGCGCGCGTGGCGAAAGGGAGAGGCCGCGCTCCCCGCGTCCGAGTGCGACGGCACCGAACCACGCGCGCGTGGCGAGGGCTCCGGCGCGGAACATGCGCCGCCGAAGGCCCGGCCGGGGGAAACCCCCGGCCGGGCCTTCGCGCTGCCGCAGCACCTGCACGCCCTCCTGGCGGGCCGCACGACGAGGTGACTTCGGCGGGCCCTGTTCGTCACCTTCCCGGAATGGGCGTACGAGCCGCTGCTCACACCCCTGCGGTACGCCCTGCGAGGACGCCCGCCGGGTACCGGCCGACGGGGCGGAGCCGCCCTCCCCGCGGCACTCCGCACGGCTGCTCGCCCCCGCGCCGTTGCAGGCCGGGGAACCAAGTGCGCCCCCGGCGCGTACTCTGGGTAGTACAACGACTGCCTCCGGCGCAGCACCCGGACCCGAGATCTCCCTGCGGAGCAACCCGCAGGGGTGAGCCGGACCACGGAGATGCCGCACGGGGTCACCCACAGGCCTGTGGGCGCGCGGAAGACGCGCCGCCCCGCACCGAGGAGAAGAACCACTGGGCAAGCGACAGCCCGAAGGCCCGCCGCCCGCACCGGCGGTGCAGCGCATCCGACTGCGCTACACCAAGCGCGGCCGCCTCCGGTTCACCAGCCACCGTGACTTCCAGCGCGCCTTCGAGAGGGCCCTGCGCCGCGCCGAGGTGCCCATGGCGTACTCGGCGGGCTTCACCCCGCACCCCAAGGTGAGCTACGCCAACGCGGCCCCCACCGGCACCGGCTCTGAAGCCGAGTACTTGGAGATCGCCCTCACCGCACCCCGCGACCCCGCGACCCTGCGCGGACTGCTCGACGAGTCGATGCCCGACGGCCTCGACATCATCGACGCCGTGGAGTCCCGCACCTCAGGACTCGCCGACCGGCTGACCGCTTCCATCTGGGAGCTGCGGCTGAACGGCGTGTCGCAGGAGGAGGCGGCCAAGGCCGTGGACACCTTCCTGGCCGCAGGAACCGTCGAGGTCCAGCGCCGTACCAAGAACGGCATGCGCAGCTTCGACGCCCGCGAGGCCGTCGTCGAGATGACCGCGGTACCCGCCCCCCAGGCACCGGCGGATGACGCCGGCGATAGGACCACGGCGGAGCCCTGTGCGATACTGCGGCTGGTAGTGCGGCACATGACACCTGCCGTACGACCCGACGACGTCCTTTCCGGTCTCCACGCTGTGGCCGACCTGGCGCCGCCGGTCCCCGCAGCGGTGACCAGGCTGGCGCAGGGGCTTCTCGACGAGGAGTCCGGAACGGTGACCGACCCGCTCGCGCCCGACTGCGAGGCGGCGTGGGCAGGCTCTACCACAGCCCCCGCACCCGCCACCGCGAAGGCGCTGGAAGGTTCCGGTTCCGCGTAGGGCAGTCGTTGTAGCGCAGCCCTGGTACTCGGGAGCCACCTGGGTCGGGCCGCGTACTGACCAGGACTTTCGCCAGGCCGTACGTCACGAGGCATACGGAACCGGCGAGTTGGACAACAGCTCCCGTGCGGCGCCCGCGCCCCGGACGGTGGCCCCGCGCACCGCGCGTGGGCCGCGGCCGGACCGGATTCAGGCGCGGCGCCCGGGAGCGTGACGGGAGAACCCCGCATGCTCGAGCCGATCGAACCCGCTGAGGCCGACCACACTTCGCCCAGCGACACACTGCCGCCGCGCCGCAGGCGCCGCGCGGCCTCGCGTCCCGCCGGACCCCCCGGGGGCGGCGCGACCCAGCAGGACCAGCAGGACCAGTCGGATGCCGCCAAGACCGTGGAGGCCGCGGCTCCGGCCATACCGGCCGGAGAGGGTGCCGTGACCGACACCACTGACCAGACCAGCAACAACGAAGAGTCCGCGGCCCCGGCACGCCCGCGCCGCCGCGCGACCCGGAAGGCGACCGCCCCGGCGGGCTCGCCCACACCGAGCACCGAGGCCGCTGCCCCGGCCGACGAGGCCGCTCCGGCCGCTGAGACAGCTCCGGCCGCCGACGCAGCTCCGGCCGCCGCCGAGGCCCCGGCGCCGCGCACCCGTCGCCGTGCCGTGCGCAAGGCGACCGCTCCGGCGGGTGCGCCCGCGGAAGCCGCCGTGGACCCCTCCGCCGAAGCCGCTGTGGGGACCCCCGTGGAGAGCGCCGCACAGGAGGCCCCGGCAGCCGCCGAGGAGACCCCCGCGCCGCGGACGCGCCGCCGCGCCGTGCGCAAGGCCACCGCCCCGGCCGGCGCACCCGCCACCGAGGCCGCTGCCCAGGAGGCTCCGGTCGCCGAGGCAGCCCCGGCCGCCGAGGCACCCGCCGCCGAGGAGACCCCGGCGCCGCGTACCCGCCGCCGCGCCGTGCGCAAGGCCACCACCGCCCCGGCCGCCGAGGCCGTCGCAGAGGAGAGCCGGACCGTGGCCGAGGCTCCCGTACAGCAGCAGGACGCGGTGCGGGAAGCGCCGCAGGACGTCCGGCAGGACGAGGAGGCGGCCGCCCCGGCGCCGCGCACCCGTCGCCGGGCGACCCGGAAGGCGACCGCGCCCGCGGGCTCGCCCGTTCCGTCCCCCGAGGCCGACGTCGCCCAGAGCCCGGCCGAGGCTCCCGTACAGCAGCAGGAGACGGTGCGGGAAGCGCCGCAGGACGTCCGGCAGGACGAGGAGGCGGCCGCCCCGGCGCCGCGCACCCGTCGCCGGGCCGTGCGCAAGGCCACCGCACCCGCCCCCGCCGAGGCGACCGCCCCGGCAGAGGCCGTGGCCACCGAGGAGAGCGTGCCCGAGCCCGTCGTCGCAGAGGCCCCGGCAGCCGAGGAGGCACCGGCAGTCGAGGAGGCACCGCGCGGCCGTACCCGCCGTCGGGCGAGCCGTCCGGCCGCCACCCCGAAGTTCACCGCCGAGCCGGCCGCCGCTGCCGAGCCCGCCGCGGCCGGGAAGAACGAGGCGGCCGAGGAGTCGTCGCCGCGCTCGCGCCGCCGTGCGCAGCGTCCCGCCGTCGCCGTGTTCCAGGCGCCGGTCTTCGCCGAGCCGATGTTCCAGACCCCGGAGACCGCGGCCATGGCCGCTGCCACCGGGCCCGCCGAGGAGCCGGAGGAGGACGAGGAGACCGACACCGAGGACGAGGCCGTCGTCGAGGCTCCTGTCCAGGAGGCCGCCGAGCCCGCCCCGTCCGGTGGCCGCCGTCGCCGCCGCCGTCGCGGTGAGCAGACCGAGACCGAGCAGCCGCGCCGCACCGAGGCCCCCGTCCAGGAGGCCCCGCAGGACGAGGACGCCGAGGACACCGAGCAGGACGCGCCCGCCGCCGAGGGCCACGACGACTTCGACGACGCCGACGACCGCAGGGCGCGCCGTCGCCGCCGCGGTGGCCGCCGCCGTCGCCGGGGCGATGCCCTGGACGCCGACGAGAACGAGAACCACGAGCACAGTGGTCGCGGCGACCGCGGCGAGGACTCTGCCGACCAGCAGAGCGCCCCGCACAACGCCGTCGAGGAGGACGACTCCGAGGACCACGACGACGACGAGCACCAGGGCGGGTCCGGCTCCTCCAGCAGCCGCCGCCGTCGCCGCCGTCGCCGCCGCAGCGGTGACTCCGGCCACGACGACACCCCGGCGAACGGGTCCGACGACCCGGAGCGCACCGTCGTCAAGGTCCGCGAGCCCCGCAAGAAGGAGGCCGTCGCCGAGCGCGAGCCCGGCACCGGCTTCGACGAGGTCCAGTCCATCAAGGGCTCGACCCGTATGGAGGCCAAGAAGCAGCGTCGCCGCGAAGGCCGCGAGCAGGGCCGCCGCCGCGTCCCGATCATCACCGAGGCCGAGTTCCTGGCACGCCGCGAGGCCGTCGAACGCGTCATGGTCGTCCGCCAGAACGGCGAGCGCACCCAGATCGGCGTCCTCGAGGACAACATCCTCGTCGAGCACTACGTCAACAAGGAGCAGTCGACGTCCTACGTCGGCAACGTCTACCTCGGCAAGGTGCAGAACGTCCTCCCCTCCATGGAGGCCGCGTTCATCGACATCGGCAAGGGGCGCAACGCCGTCCTGTACGCCGGTGAGGTCAACTTCGAGGCGCTCGGCATGGCCCACGGGCCGCGCCGCATCGAAACCGCCCTCAAGTCCGGCCAGTCGGTCCTGGTGCAGGTCACCAAGGACCCGATCGGCCACAAGGGCGCGCGTCTGACCAGCCAGGTCTCGCTGCCGGGCCGTTACCTCGTGTACGTGCCCGAGGGCTCCATGACCGGCATCAGCCGCAAGCTCCCGGACACCGAGCGGGCGCGTCTGAAGACCATCCTCAAGAAGATCGTCCCCGAGGACGCGGGCGTCATCGTGCGCACCGCCGCCGAGGGAGCCAGCGAGGACGAGCTGCGCCGCGACGTCGAGCGTCTGCAGGCGCAGTGGGAGGACATCCAGAAGAAGGCCAAGAGCAACGGCGCCTCCAACGCGCCGACCCTCCTCTACGGCGAGCCGGACATGACCGTCCGCGTCGTCCGCGACATCTTCAACGAGGACTTCTCCAAGGTCATCGTCAGCGGTGACGAGGCGTGGCAGACGATCCACGGTTACGTCGCCCATGTCGCGCCGGACCTCACCGACCGGCTGTCCCGCTGGACCTCCGAGGTCGACGTCTTCGCGACGTACCGGATCGACGAGCAGCTGATGAAGGCGCTGGACCGCAAGGTCTACCTGCCGTCCGGCGGTTCGCTGGTCATCGACAAGACCGAGGCGATGATCGTCGTCGACGTCAACACGGGCAAGTTCACCGGCCAGGGCGGCAACCTCGAAGAAACCGTGACGAGGAACAACCTCGAAGCGGCCGAGGAGATCGTGCGTCAGCTGCGGCTGCGCGACCTGGGCGGCATCGTCGTCATCGACTTCATCGACATGGTCCTGGAGTCCAACCGCGACCTGGTGCTGCGGCGTCTGCTGGAGTGCCTGGGACGCGACCGCACCAAGCACCAGGTGGCGGAGGTCACCTCGCTGGGACTCGTGCAGATGACCCGCAAGCGGGTCGGCCAGGGCCTCCTGGAGTCCTTCTCCGAGACCTGCGTCCACTGCAACGGGCGTGGCGTCATCGTCCACATGGAGCAGCCCACCGCGGTCGGCGGCGGCGGCTCCAAGCGCTCGAAGAAGCGCGGCAAGGGCGGCAACGGCTCCGAGACCACGGGCCACGAGCACGAACACGGTCAGGACAGCGGTTCCGACCACGAGCACGACCACGAGGACGTGCACGAGGCCGAGACCGAGGCGGAGGTGCAGGCCGAGGTCGCCGCGCCGATCGCCCTGCCGTCGCCCGACTTCGTACCCGACGAGGAGCTGTACAGCAGCGCCGCGGAGGCCGAGGCAGCCGCGACGCGCGGCCGTGGCCGCCGTCGCTCGCGCAAGGCGTCGGCCCCGGCCGGTGCGCCGCGCGGCAAGACCTCGCCGGCGGACTACATCGAGCACGCGTCGCCGATGCGGGCGAAGAGTGCCGAACAGGCCCCCACGGAGCCGGGGATCGAGCCGGAGACCGACGCGGCGCAGGTGACCGGGTCCGAGCCGGGGACAGAGCCGGTGGCCGCGGCCGAGGCGGCTCCGGCCGTCACGGCCGACGCCCCTGCCGAGGCCGTCGCCGCACCCGCGGAGACGGAGGCCGCCCCGGCCGGGCCGCGAGGCCGTCGCCGGGCGACCCGGAAGGCGTCGGCCCCGGCCGGTTCGCCCCGGACCGCCGAGGCACCCGCCGTCGTGGCCGAGCCGGCCGTGGCCGAGGAGCCGAAGGCAGTGGAGGCTCCGGCCGCCGAGCCGCAGGCCCCCGAGGTCCCGGCCGCCGCTGCGCCGGCCGCCGAGGCAGCCCCGCCGCGGGCCCGCCGCCGGGCGACCCGCAAGGCCAGCGCACCCGCGGGTTCGCCCGCCGGGTCGACCGAGGCCGCCGTACTCGTGGTGGAGACCACGCCGTCGACGGCCCCGCAGGCCGCGACGGACGGGCCCGCACCGCACGGTGCGGACCAGAGTGCGGGGCACGAGGCCACCGCGTCCGAGGGTGACCAGGCTCCGGCCGACGCACCGGCGGACGCACCGTCGGAGGCACCGGCCAAGAAGACGGCACGCAAGACCGCCGCCAAGAAGGCCGCACCCGCGAAGAAGGCCGCCGCGAAGAAGACGACGGCCAAGAAGACCGCCGCGAAGAAGACCGCCACCAAGACGGCCACGAAGACGGCGGCCAAGAAGACTGCGAAGAAGACGGCCGCGGCGGAGCAGACACTGCCCTCCGTGACCGCGCCCGCGCAGGACTGACGCAGTACCGGAAGTATCCGCAGCACCCGCAGTTCCCGGCGGAACCGGCCCCGGCCGGAACCAGGGTGGCCAGTGCCAGAACCAGGCACTGGCCACCCTGGTATCCGGGAACAACCGGGAACCTCCCCGGGCGACGCAGGCCGGACGGCCGCGACATACCCCTGATGAACGACGGAGTTCGTAACCCCATGAGCAACAGCGCCACCCCCCGACCCATACGTAAGGCCGTCATCCCGGCCGCGGGTCTCGGCACCCGTTTCCTCCCGGCGACCAAGGCGACGCCGAAGGAAATGCTGCCGGTCGTCGACAAGCCCGCGATCCAGTACGTGGTCGAGGAAGCCGCCGGCGCGGGACTCTCCGACGTCCTCATGATCACCGGCCGCAACAAGCGCGCTCTCGAAGACCACTTCGACCGCAACTACGAACTGGAGTCCGCCCTCACCAAGAAGGGCGACGCCGACCGCCTCGCGCGCGTGCAGGAGTCCAGCGACCTGGCCACCATGCACTACGTCCGTCAGGGCGACCCCCGGGGCCTGGGCCACGCCGTCCTCTGCGCCGCCCCACACGTCGGTAACGAGGCGTTCGCCGTCCTCCTCGGCGACGACCTGATCGACCCCCGCGACCCGCTGCTCGCCCGCATGGTCGAGGTCCAGCAGACGTACGGCGGCAGCGTCGTCGCGCTGATGGAGGTCGACCCGGAACAGATCCACCTCTACGGCTGCGCGGCCGTCGACGCCACCGAGGACGGCGACGTCGTCAAGATCAACGGCCTGGTCGAGAAGCCCGCCACCGCCGACGCCCCCAGCAACCTCGCCATCATCGGCCGCTACGTCCTGGACCCGGCGGTCTTCGACGTCCTGCGCGACACCGAACCCGGCCGCGGCGGCGAGATCCAGCTCACCGACGCACTGCAGACCCTCGCCACCGACGAGAAGGTCGGCGGCCCGGTGCACGGCGTCGTCTTCAAGGGCCGCCGCTACGACACCGGCGACCGCGGCGACTACCTGAAGGCCATCGTCCGTCTCGCCGCCGAGCGCGCCGACCTCGGCCCGGACTTCAAGACGTGGCTGCGCGGCTACGTCGCGGAGGAGATGTAGGCCCCCGGGCCCCCTCCCACCGCCTCACTGCTCTGCACGACCTGCACGACCTGCTCGAAGGAGAAACCCATGATCGGCCTGGTACTGGCGGCGGGCGCCGGACGGCGTCTGCGTCCCTACACCGACACGCTGCCCAAGGCGCTCGTCCCCGTGGACGGCGAGACCACCGTCCTCGACCTGACCCTGGGCAACTTCGCCAAGGTCGGGCTGACCGAGGTCGCGATCGTCGTCGGCTACCGCAAGGAAGCCGTCTACGCCCGCCAGGCCGAGCTGGAGTCGAAGTACGGCGTGAAGCTCACGCTCATCGACAACGACAAGGCCGAGGAGTGGAACAACGCCTACTCCCTGTGGTGCGCCCGCGACGTCCTGAAGCAGGGCGTGATCCTCGCCAACGGCGACACCGTCCACCCGGTGTCCGTCGAGGAAACCCTCCTCGCCGCCCGCGGCGACGGACAGCAGATCATCCTCGCCCTCGACGCGGTGAAGACCCTCGCCGACGAGGAGATGAAGGTCATCACCGACGAGTCCGGCGCCGTCAGCAGGATCACCAAGCTGATGGACCCCTCGACGGCCTCCGGCGAGTACATCGGCGTCACCCTGATCGAGCCGGAGGCCGCCGAGGCCCTGGCCGACGCCCTGAAGACCACCTTCGAGCGGGACCCCGACCTCTACTACGAGGACGGCTACCAGGAGCTGGTCAACCGCGGCGTGCGCATCGACGTGGCCCCGATCGGCGACCTCAAGTGGGTCGAGATCGACAACCACGACGACCTCGCCAGGGGCCGGGAGATCGCGTGCCAGTACTGACCCGGCTGATCCCCTCGCCGGTCGCCGTCGACATCTCCAGGGGTGCCCTGGACGGTCTCGCCGGCCTCCTGGCGGACCAGCGGATCTCCGGCTCGGGCAAGCTGGCCATCGCCATCAGCGGCGGGTCGGGACGGGTGCTCCAGGAGAAGCTGGCACCCGTCCTGCCCGACGCCGACTGGTACCCGGTCGGCGCGGGCACCATTGACGCCGCGGTCGCCCTCGCCGAGGAGATGAAGGGCCGCAAACGCTACGACGCGGTCGTCGGACTCGGCGGCGGCAAGATCATCGACGTCGCCAAGTACGCCGCCGCCCGGATCGGGCTGCCCATGGTCGCCGTCGCGACGAACCTGTCGCACGACGGCCTGTGCTCCCCGGTGTCCATCCTGGACAACGACAACGGGCGCGGCTCCTACGGCGTGCCCACCCCCATCGCGATGCTCATCGACCTCGATGTCATCCGCGACGCCCCGCCCCGCTTCGTACGCTCCGGAATCGGCGACGCGCTGTCCAACATCTCCGCCGTCGCCGACTGGGAACTGTCCCACGAGGTCAACGGCGAAAAGGTCGACGGACTCGCCGCCGCAATGGCCCGGCAGGCCGGCGAAGCCGTGCTGCGCCACCCCGGAGACGTCACTCAGGACGCGTTCCTCACCGTGCTCGCCGAGGCGCTCGTCCTGTCCGGCATCTCCATGTCGATCAGCGGCGACACCCGGCCCTCATCGGGTGCCTGCCACGAGATCAGCCACGCCTTCGACCTGCTCTTCCCGCGCCGCGCCGCGCTGCACGGCGAGCAGGTCGGCATCGGCGCCGTCTTCGCGATGCACCTGCGCGGGGCGCACGAGGAGGCCGGGCTGTTCGCGGACGTCCTGCGCAGGCACGCCCTGCCGGTGCTGCCCGGCGACATCGGCTTCACCGTCGAGGAATTCGTCCAGGCGGTGACGTACGCACCGCAGACCCGCCCGGGACGCTTCACCATCCTGGAACACCTGGACCTGTCCGAGGACGGCATCAGGGACGCCTACAGCACTCTGGTGAAGGCCATCGGCGTGTCCGGTGGACGGCCGGCGTCCGGTGCCGCCCCGGTTTGACCCGGCCGGGCCAGGTCCCGTACTTTTGACCGTCGGCGTGTTTTTGTGCGCCAAACCCCCTGAGCAATCCCCTCCCGGACCGTTCTCTTCGCAGAACACGTACGGGAGAGGCCGCTCGTCCTGTTTCACGCCGGAAGCGGCTGGCATCAGGGGTCCCGTCTTCGAGTGAGAGTGAGATCCGCGTGTACGCCATCGTGCGCAGCGGTGGTCGCCAGCACAAGGTTGCTGTCGACGACATCGTTGAGGTTGACAAGATTTCCACTGCCAAGGTTGGCGACACGGTCGAGCTTTCGACTCTGCTCGTTGTCGACGGCGACTCCGTCACCAGCGACCCGTGGGTCCTGGCCGGGATCAAGGTCACGGCCGAGGTCGTGGACCACCACAAGGGCGAGAAGATCGACATTCTCCGCTACAAGAACAAGACCGGCTACCGCCGTCGCCAGGGTCACCGCCAGCAGTACACGGCGATCAAGGTCACCGGTATCCCCACGGCTGCGAAGTAAGGGACTGAGACATGGCACACAAGAAGGGCGCATCGTCCACTCGGAACGGTCGCGACTCGAACGCTCAGCGGCTCGGCGTCAAGCGCTTCGGCGGCCAGGCCGTCAACGCCGGTGAGATCCTGGTCCGCCAGCGTGGCACCCACTTCCACCCGGGCACGGGCGTCGGCCGTGGTGGCGACGACACGCTGTTCGCCCTCGCCGCCGGTGCGGTCGAGTTCGGCACGCACCGTGGTCGCAAGGTCGTGAACATCGTTCCGATCGCCGGCTGAACAAGCCAGCTTTCGTAAGAGCCCCATCCGGGGCTCAGAGCGATACACAGCACGTTCCGAGGGCGGACGCACTTCCCGGCTAGGGAAGCGTGTCCGCCCTCGGCGTGTTACGTATGTAGACATTCCGCATTACCTGTACTGGAGGACACCCATGACCACCTTCGTGGACCGCGTCGAACTGCATGTCGCCGCGGGTAGCGGAGGCCACGGCTGCGCCTCCGTACACCGTGAGAAGTTCAAGCCGCTCGGTGGCCCCGACGGCGGCAACGGCGGACGCGGCGGCGACATCATCCTCGTCGTCGACCAGGCCGTGACCACGCTGCTGGAGTACCACCACAGCCCCCACCGCAAGGCCACCAACGGCCAGCCCGGCGCCGGCGACAACCGCTCCGGCAAGGACGGCCAGGACCTGATCCTGCCCGTGCCGGACGGCACCGTCGTCCTCGACAAGGAGGGCAACGTGCTGGCCGACATGGTCGGCCAGGGCACCACCTTCATCGCGGGCGAAGGCGGCCGCGGCGGCCTCGGCAACCTCGCACTGTCCTCGGCCCGCCGCAAGGCCCCCGGCTTCGCCCTGCTCGGTGAGCCCGGCAAGTCCCGCGACATCGTCCTGGAACTCAAGACCGTCGCCGACGTGGCCCTGGTGGGCTACCCGAGCGCCGGCAAGTCCTCGCTGATCTCGGTGCTCTCCGCGGCCAAGCCGAAGATCGCCGACTACCCGTTCACCACGCTCGTCCCCAACCTGGGCGTCGTCACGGCCGGCTCGACCGTCTACACCATCGCGGACGTCCCCGGTCTGATCCCCGGCGCCAGCGAGGGACGCGGCCTCGGCCTGGAGTTCCTGCGGCACGTCGAGCGCTGCTCGGTCCTCGTCCACGTCCTGGACACCGCGACCCTGGAGTCCGACCGCGACCCGATCTCCGACCTCGACACCATCGAAGAAGAGCTCAAGCTGTACGGCGGCCTCGACGACCGGCCGCGCGTCGTCGTCCTCAACAAGGTCGACATCCCCGACGGCCAGGAACTCGCGGACATGATCCGCCCGGACCTCGAAGCCCGCGGCTACAAGGTCTTCGAAGTGTCCGCCGTCTCCCGCACGGGCCTGAAGGAACTCTCCTTCGCGCTCGCCCAGGGCATCTCCAAGATGCGCGCCCGCAAGCCGCAGGAAGAAGCGACCCGCATCGTCATCCGGCCCAAGGCCGTCGACGACAGCGGCTTCTCGGTCATCAAGGACGAGGAAGAGAACGTCTTCAGGGTGCGCGGCGAGAAGCCGGAGCGCTGGGTGCAGCAGACCGACTTCAGCAACGACGAAGCCGTCGGCTACCTCGCCGACAGGCTCTCCCGCCTCGGCGTCGAGACCGAACTGATGAAGGCCGGAGCCCGCGCGGGCGACGCCGTCGCCATCGGCACGGACGAGAACTCCGTGGTCTTCGACTGGGAGCCGACCGTCATGGCCGGCGCCGAAATGCTGGGCCGCCGCGGTGAGGACCACCGTCTGGACGAGCCGCGCCCGGCAGCCACCCGCCGCAAGGACCGCGAGGCCGAGCGCGACAACTCGCAGAAGGAATACGAAGACTTCAAGCCGTTCTAGTCCTTCGAGGTCACTCCTGTCCTGAGGGACGAGCGATCCGACAAAAGAGGGGTCCGCAACCAGGGCCCCTCTTTTTTCGGATTCCTGGCCGGATTTTTGGATGTACGGGCCGACCGGCAAGGATGGGAGCCGCACACGACGAGAAAAATTTGGGAGCGGCCCGGTGGAATCCGACGTAACGGTCAGCGTTGTCGTCATCGTCTACAACGACGCGGAACAGGTGGCCACCGCCGTCCGATCCGCGCTCGCCCAGGGCGACGCCGTCGGCGAGGTGATCGTCGTCAACGACGCGTCCACCGACGGCACCCGCGAAGCGGTCGACGCCCTCGCCCGGCAGCACCCGCGGGTCCGCCCCCTGCACCGCGCCGAGAACAGCGGCGGCTGCGGCAGCCCCCGCAACGACGGGATCGCCGCCGCGAAGTACCCGTATGTGATGTTCCTGGACAGCGACGACGTCTACCCCACCGGCGCGGCCGACGCCCTGATGGCCGCCGCAGGGCCGGACATCGACGTCGTCGCCGGCGCCTGCGTACGCCGCGAACTACCCGAGGGCCGCGACACGGTATGGGCCCCCGCCCTCTACGACCCCGCCGCTGGCGCCACCCTGCCGGGCACCGTCCTGGACGGCATCGCCGCCCACCCCGAATTCCTCCTCGACACTCTCTCCGTCAACAAGCTCTACCGGCGCGCTTTCCTCGTCGAGCACGCCGCGGCCTTCCCGGACGGAGCCTTCCACTACGAGGACTTCGTCTTCACCGCGAAGGTGTACGCGGCAGCCCCACGCATCGCCGTCATCGCCAGCCCGGTCTACGTGTGGCACGTCCGCCGCGACGCCGCCGAACTCTCCATCTCGTTGCGCCGTGCCACCATCGCCAACTGGGAACACCGCGTCGAGGCGCACCGCCGCGTCGCCGAGGTCTTCCGCGACGCCGGCCGCGACGCCCTCGCCGTGGCCGCGCAGACCAAGTTCCTCGACTACGACCTGCCCATGTACGTACGGGAACTGCCGCAGCGCAACGCCGGCTACCGCACGGACTGGTGGGCCGCCACGCGCGCGTACCTCAAGGGCTTCGACGCCGCGGCGTACGAGACTGCCGAGGCACCCTCGCGCTGGCTGGCCCGCGCCCTCCTGGCCCGGGACGCCCCGGCCGAGCTGGAGCGGGTGGTAGCGCTCGCCGCCCAGCCGCCCCGGCTGCTGCCGCCCTCGTACACCTCGCAGGACGGGGTGCCGGTGCTCGCCGAGAGCCTGCCCGAGGTCGAGCTGGACTCACTGGCCGAACTTCCCGCACGGAAGCTGCCGTTGACCGTCGACGGCACGCTGACTGTCGGCCCCTCGCTCGAATTCACCCTGACCGTACGAGAACTCCACGGCCTGCTCGCCCCGCTGCGGCCCGAGCGGATCCTGCTGCGGCTGACCGACCAGCGCGGTGCCCACCCCGCAAAGGAACGGGAACAGCCCTTGCGCCGCGCGGGGGATGACGCCTGGCAAGCCGAAATCTCCGTACGGGCACGAGACCTGGCGGACCGTGAGCGGCTGATGGCCTGGCGGGTGCACGCCGAGGTGGTGTGCGCCGACGGCACCCGCATTCCTGCCGAGGTGCGCGCGGCGGCACCCTCCGTGGCCCGCCGCAACATCGTCCTCGGCGCCGGACTGCCCCTGCTCGTCCAGGCACATGTGACTCCCCGGCAGGCGCTGACGGTGCGCGTGGTCGGGGGAGTGCGGGGAGCGCAGGACGTCCTGGGCCGACGCCTCAAGAGGCTGGCGCGCAAGGTGAAGTGACCGGGCCGGCGCAGCCCGTACGAACTGGCCCAGCCCCGGGCGGCCGGGCCGAGGCAGCCGGGCCGCAGAGCCAAGCCGAAGTGGCCCCCTTCCGCAGTGCGGGAGGGGGCCACTTCGGCGCAATTGGTCCGTCACAGGACCGGGGCCGACGACTACCGCTCAAGGAAGGCGAACAGCTCTTCCCACCGGTCGGTGATCGACTCGGGGGAGTAGCGCCGTACGTTCTCCCGGGCCAGGTCTCCCATCCGGTCCCGTAGCTCCTGGTCCTGCATCAGCCGCACCAGCTGCCGCGCCAGCTCGGGCGTGTTGCCCGGCCGGGCCAGAAGCCCGTCGACCTCGTCCTGGATGATCTCGTGCACACCCGGAGCGCAGTCGAACGCCGCACACGGCACCCCGCACGCCATCGCTTCCAGCAGCGCGAGCGGGAAGCCCTCACCACGGGACGACTGGGCGAACACCGACGCACCGTGCAGTGCGCCGACGACATCACGGGTCTGTCCGGCCCACTCCACCGAATCGTCCAGACCGAGGTCCGTCGCCTGCTTCTTGAGCGACTGCTCAAGTTCGCCCGCACCGTACAGCTTCAGCTTCCAGCCCGGCACCTGCGGCGCGGCCTCCGCCCAGGCGTCGAGCATCATGTCGAGGCCCTTCTGGTGACTGAGCCGGCCGATGCTGACCACGGTCTTCTCCGAACGCGGCGACACCGTCTCCGGCATCATCGGCAGCGGATTCGGCATGAAGCCGACGTTGTTGAGGCCCTTGACGGCCCACTTGTCGGCGTCCTCCTGCGTGAGCAGCAGCAACCGGTCGACGTCCTTGTAGTGCTTGAGGACACGGCCGAATCGCGAGGACTGCCGCGAGTACTCGTAGCTCTCGTGGCTCATGCCGATCACCGGGTGGCCCGCCGTGTCGGCGAGGGCCACCCACTCCATCGCCCACACCTGCGTCACGATGATCATCGCGCCGGGGGACGCCGTCCGGAACATCCGTGACAGCTTCGCCGCGGCCTCCCGCATCCCGGCCTCGCGCCGCGAGTTGTGCAGCCGCGCGGGCACATCGACTTTGCCGCGCAACCCGCCGACCGGCTTGCGGCCGGCCGGGCGCTCGTCGTACAGCGTGACCGTCCGGAACGGAGGGTTCTCCCCGAGGTCCATGGCGACCTCGGCCGGCGCGATGCCGACGAGGGTCACCCGGTGACCGCGCTCGGCGAGCAGCGCCGCCATCTGTGCCTGCCAGCGGGCCACCCCGCCCAGCTCGTCGACCTCGTTGGCCACGAAGAAGATGTCGCGTCGGGTCTTCGGGTGCTGCGTCATCGGGTACGGCCCTTTCCGCCGAAGAAGCGGTCCGCGATCTGCGCGGCCGCGTCACCGTGGTCGTACTCGCCGTACCGGTCCACGAATTCCTTGACCTGCGGCCCGCACTGCGTACGGACACCCTCCAGGTCCTCCAGCACCGAGAACAGTGCCTCTTCGTCGCGCGGCACCGGACCCGGTGCCGTTTCCAGCAGGTTGAAGTACGTGCCGCGGATGTCCTGCGAGTACTCCTCCCAGTCGTACGCGAAGAAGATCATCGGCCGTTGCAGCAGCGCGTAGTCGAACATCACGGAGGAGTAGTCCGTGATCAGGACGTCCGAAGCGAGGAGCAGCGGAGTGATGTCCGGCTCCTCCGACACGTTGATGACCCGGCCGGCCATCGCCGGCGGCAGCGCCACCTGGTTGAGGTAGTGCGTGCGCACCAGCAGCGTGAACTTGTCCCCGAAGCGCTCCGCCAGCTCCTCGACGGAGAACGGGAACTCGAACTTCTGCACCTTGCCCTGCGCGTTGGCGCGGAAAGTCGGCGCGTACAGCAGCACCGGCAGCCCAGGACGGATGCCCAGACGCTCCTTGAGCTCCTTGACCTGACTGCTGTCGGCGGTCGCGTCGCGGCCCTTCAGCAAAGCGTCGTTGCGCGGGTAGCCGGTGCGCAGCAGCTTGCTCTCGGGCATCCGGTAGGCGCGTGCCAGCGTCCGCACGTCGTGCTCGGTGCGTACGACGAAGTGGTCGAAGCGGTCCAGCGAGGTCTGGTACGCGGCCTGCTCGCCCTCCGACATCAGCCGGTAACCGGGCTCGTCGAAGCCCATGCGCTTGAGTGCCGAGCCGTGCCAGGTCTGGATGTACGTCGTCTCCGGACGCTTCGTCAGCTTCAGCGGGAAGCCCTGGTTGTCGATCCAGAACTCGGCCTGTGCGAGTGCCCGCAGGTACTTCCACGACCAGCGCTTGACCAGCTCGACGTCGGCCGGGAAACCGGTCGGCTTGTCGCCGGCGTACGACCAGATCGCGTGGATCGGTGCGCCGCGCCGCTTCAGCTCCTCGTAGATGGCCCGGGGGCTGTCGCTGTACTGCTTGCCGAGGTGGCTCTCGAAGACGACGGAGCCCTTGCGCACGGGCAGCGCCTTGATCATGCGGTGGTAGCCGTCGATCTTGCGCGGCCCGGAGTTGAGGTCCTTGCGCACGTCCCGCGCCTTGCGGTACGTGGTCTTGGCGATCCGCGCGGGCAGGCTGTCCATGTTGTTCTGGATCAGCGCGCGGGCCTTCTGCGAGGCCGCACTGTGCTGCACGACGTGGAACGCCAGGTGACCGCGCCCGGAGACCTCCGCCTCTATGCGGTCGCCCGCCAGCCGCGTCAGCCGGGGCCTGACGGTCAGGATGCCGGTCCGCTCGATGTCGGCCTGGCCGACGGTGATGGCCCCGATCGTGGTCTTTCCGTCGACCTTGAGGTGCATCCGGACGTTCCACACGTCGTCGACGATGCCCAGCGGGCGCAGCTCCTTGGCCAGCGGAAGGGTGGCCTCCCAGCGGACCCGGTCGCCGTCCACGCGGACGCTGCGGACGGGGAAGCGGAACGTCTGCAGGCTGGCGCGGCGTGCCTTGAGGACGATCTCGGCCGACAGTTTCGCGCCCGGCTTGATCTTGCCCAGCGGGTTGACCACCGCGCCGCTGACCACGACGTCCGAGGCGCGCTCCGTGTAACCGGTCAGGCTGTTGCGCAGGTCCAGCTTTTCGACCGGCCTGGTGTGGTAGCCGAGGTCGGTGACGTCCAGGAGCGCGCGGGCGTGGCTGTCCTCCAGGTGCTCCTCGCACCAGTAGATCCGGCCTTCCTTCTCCACCAGCGGCACCGCGAGCTTGCTCCGGTTCAGGAGCATGTCGATGGCGGGCATCAGGTTGTCCCAGTCCTCCTGGAGCAGGAGGTACGCACAGATGGCGTGGGCGGGATGCAGCTCGTTGTACGCCTCGGGGGCGAACGACTGGACGTACTCCCGGGCCATCTCGGCGAAGGCGTGCCGGTAGTCGTCGTCCAGGAACGGCAGCTCGCGCAGGTAGAGAACCAGGTCGTGCTTCAGGAACTTGATGTCCTTGTGCAGTTTCAGGTCGTCCATGCCGCGGGACTTGAGAATCTTGTCGATCCGCCGGTGGATCTCCACCCGGTCCGCAAAGTTGTTGATTTCGTTGCGGCGGTTACTGATGGACTTCTTCTCGGTCTTCTCGACCACATTCCAGTAATAAACAGTATTAGGAATGAGGGTGATACGAGAAGCTGCCAAATAAGCCTGGGCAGAGAAAAGCAGGTCCTCGTAGTGAATCCGCTTGGGAAAGCTGAGGTTGCTCTCGATCAGGAATTCGCGCCGGTAGCACTTGTTCGTCGACAGCGTGTCGAAGACGAGCAGGTCCGGGAGTTCCGCCACGGAGTCGAGCGTGCGCGTGGCGTTGTACAGCCAGCGGTACCACTCGCTCGTCTTGCCGTGCCGGCTGTCGACGTGAACCCGCAGGCAGAGGCCGGACACCAGATCGGCACCGGTGGTCTCGGCGGCCTCCAGCATGTTGCGGCACGCGTTCAGCTCCAGCGTGTCGTCACTGTCCAGGAACATCACGTAGCGGCCGCGCGCCACGGCGATGCCCTGGTTGCGCGGCTCACCGCAGCCGCCGCTGTTCTCCTCCAACTGGATCGCCCGGACCCGGTCGGGGTGCTGTGCCGCAAGGTTCCTGGCCACGGTGTACGAACCGTCCGTGGAGCAGTCGTCGGCGATGATCACCTCGACGTTGTGCAGGGACTGGTCCAGGACCGACTGCACGGCCGTCGGCAACCGGTCGGCATCGTTGTAGACAATGACCACAACACTGATGTCCGGCACGGTCGTCGGGAGGCTGTCCGACGAGGGAGACGGGCTTGACAAGGCCACCTCTGTGTTCACGTCCTCGATACGTTTCGATTACTGATCCCCCACAACTGCGGGTACGTGAGGGATGGCCGACTGATGCGCCCGGACTGAAGAGTCCGGAGTTTTCCACAGTCCCGGCCAGGCTAGCCTACGGACGAAGCCCTCCAGTCCCTGCCCGGAGATGGCCCGATCAGTGACCATTGCGTCTCTGTATAGTGCCTCTATGACTTGGCTGGTAACTGGCGGTGCGGGATACATCGGTTCACACGTGGTAAAGGCGCTTGTCGACGGCGGTGAAAGCGTCGTGGTGCTGGACGACCTGAGCACCGGAGCCGAGGCGCGGATTCCGTCCGGAGTCGCCCTGGAGCGGGGCTCGGTGCTCGACCGTGCCCTGCTCGACGACGTACTGGGACGCCACGGCATCACGGGCGTCGTCCACATTGCCGCCAAGAAGCAGGTCGGCGAATCCGTGGAACGCCCGCTGTTCTATTACCGCGAGAACGTGGTGGGTCTGCAGACCGTTCTGGAGGCGTCCGTCGCCGCCGGCGTCAAGCAGTTCCTTTTCTCCTCCTCCGCCGCCGTCTACGGAATGCCCGACGTCGAACTGGTCACCGAGGACACCCCGTGCCTGCCCATGAGCCCGTACGGCGAGACCAAGCTGGCCGGCGAATGGATGGTCAACGCGGTCGGCAAGGCGCACGGCATGGCCACGGCGTGCATGCGCTACTTCAACGTGGCTGGTGCAGCGTCCCCCGAACTGGGTGACCCCGGCGTCTTCAACCTCGTACCGATGGTGTTCGAGCGGCTCGACGCGGACAGGGCGCCGCTGATCTTCGGTGACGACTACGCGACGCCCGACGGCACCTGTGTCCGCGACTACATCCACGTCGCGGACATCGCCTCCGCGCACGTCGCCGCTGCCCGCAAGCTGGTCGCCGAACCCGACGCCCAGCTGATCCTCAACATCGGCAAGGGTGAGGGCGTCTCCGTCGCCGAGATGATCGACCTCATCCGTGAGATCAGCGGCCGCGAGGACATCAAGGCGGAGGTGGCCCCGCGGCGGGCCGGCGACCCCGCCCGGGTGGTGGCCGCGGCGGACCGCATCAGCGCCGAACTCGACTGGCAGGCCCGGTACTCCGTGCGCGACATGGTCGAGTCCGCCTGGGCCGGCTGGCGCCACCGCCACCCCTGACCCCCGAGCGGCCCCCTTCGCCCGCCCCTCCTGCCCTCCTGCCCTCCTGCCCTCATGGGCGGGGCGGCCCCCCGGGGGCGGCCCCTCCCGTCTCACCGGCCAGAACCCCCAGCGAACCCCCCACCCCCTCCCGTACATTGCGCAGGACGCACCACCGCAACTCACCAAGGGGACGCACGCACGTGGCAGGGGCAAGCAGTCAGCCGAAGCAACACCCGCACGACGCCACCCGGCAGGCCGTCACCGACGCCCGCAGGGTCGTGGTCAAGGTCGGCTCCTCCTCCCTGACCACCGCCTCGGGCGGCCTCGACGCCGACCGCGTCGACGCCCTCGTCGACGTCCTGGCCAAGGTCAGGGCAGGCGGAGCACGCGAAGTCGTCCTCGTCTCCTCCGGCGCCATCGCCGCCGGCCTCGCCCCCCTCGGACTGCACCGCCGCCCCAAGGACCTGGCCCGGCAGCAGGCCGCCGCCAGCGTCGGCCAGGGCCTGCTGGTCGCGCGTTACACCGCCTCCTTCGCCCGCTACGGCGTCCGGGTCGGCCAGGTCCTGCTGACCGGCACCGACACCAGCCGCCGCGCCCACTACCGCAACGCCTACCGCACCCTCGACCAGCTCCTCGCGATGGGTGCCCTGCCGATCGTCAACGAGAACGACACCGTCGCCACGGACGAGATCCGCTTCGGCGACAACGACCGTCTCGCCGCCCTCGTCGCCCACCTCGTACGCGCCGACCTGCTGGTCCTTCTTTCGGACGTCGACGGCCTGTACGACGGAGATCCGGCCAAGCCCGGCACCTCCCGCATCGCCGAGGTCGCGGGCCCCGACGACATCGCCCACGTGCAGATCGGCAGCGCGGGAAAGGCAGGCGTCGGCACCGGCGGCATGGTCACCAAGGTCGAAGCCGCCCGCATCGCCGCCGCCGCCGGCATCCCCGTCGTCCTCACCTCCGCCTCGCAGGCAGCCGACGCCCTCGCCGGCCGCGACACCGGCACGTACTTCCACCGCACCGGACGCCGCAGCGCCGACCGGCTGCTGTGGCTGGCGCACGCGTCCACCCCGCAGGGCGCCCTGACCCTCGACGACGGAGCGGTACACGCGGTCGTCGAGCGGCGCACCTCACTGCTGCCCGCCGGAATCGCCGCCGTCGAGGGCGACTTCGGTGCCGGAGACCCTGTCGAACTGCGCGACAGCACAGGCCGCGCCGTCGCCCGCGGACTCGTCAACTTCGACGCGAAAGAACTCCCGCAACTCCTCGGCCGCTCCACCCACGACCTCGCCCGCGAACTCGGACCCGCCTATGAACGCGAAGTGGTGCACCGCGACGACCTGGTGGTGCTCCACCACTGACCGCACGGGGCGAAGCCGACGAAGCCTCCCCGAACTCTCCCCGGGCGTCCACGAAACGGCCGAAAGTCCAGCCTCCTGGTGGAGACCTTCCAGAAAACCCCCCGCATCCGGCCCAGGACTGGTCAACTCTGTTACGGGGATACAGCACACAAACGCATCAGGAGGCCGCCGGTGAGACGAGCGCGCCCGGGGGCGCCGCCCCGAGGGACAGCCGAGCGAGCCCTGACGAGCGTCGGGGCGGGAGCCGACTTCGACGACGGCGGGGACAGCGGCCACCAGAACGGGGAGAACGGCAGCACCACCGACACCGGAAACAACCGGAGCAGCCGGACGGGATCCGGCGGCGCCGGCACGCAGAGCGGCCGGGAGACCCGCACCGGGCCCAGCCGGCCCGAACCGGAGGCCTCCCGCCTCTGGTACATCACGCTCAGCGTCTCCGGCACCGAGACACCCCTCACCGAGGTCAGGCGCGGCCTCGAACAGCTCGCCCACGACCACCCCTTCCTGCTGACCAGCCGCTACGCAGGTGACCACGCGGAAATCCGCTACTGGGAAGAGGCCAGGGACCTGCACGACGCGGCAGCCGTCGCGCTGCGGCTGTGGGGCGAACACCGCTCGACGGCCCAGCTTCCGCCCTGGGAGATCGTCGGCCTGGAGGTCATCGACCGCGACACCTACCACCAGCGGGTGGCCGAGGGGTACGGGCCGCCGCCCGCCGCACCCGTCGGCGTCCACCCGTACTGACAGCCAAGGGGCACCGGGCACGGAAGCCGCCGTCTCGGAGTCCGGGACGGCGGACGGGCGCCCCGGGCGCCGGATTACCCTGCGGGCATGACCTCGCACTCCGCTTCCGCCGACGCCACAGCCGACGCCGCCGACGGCCACTCCCCGGTCCTGGCCGCCGCTTCCCGGGCCCGTGACGCCGCCGCCGCGCTCGCGCCGCTGCCGCGCGCCGTCAAGGACACGGCGCTGCTCGCTGTCGCCGACGCCCTGCTCACCCGTACGGACGAGATCGTCGCGGCCAACAGCCAGGACGTCGCCCGTGCCCGTGAGGCGGGGACCGCCGAGTCGGTCGTCGACCGGCTCACCCTGACCCCCGAGCGGGTCATGGCCATCGCCCACGACGTGCGCGACGTGGCGGCCCTGCCCGACCCGGTCGGCGAAGTGGTGCGCGGCTCGACCCTCCCCAACGGCATCGACCTGCGCCAGGTGCGCGTGCCGCTCGGCGTCGTCGGCATCATCTACGAGGCCCGCCCCAACGTCACCGTCGACGCCGCAGCACTGTGCCTCAAGTCGGGCAACGCGGTACTGCTGCGCGGTTCCTCCTCCGCGTACGCCTCCAACACGGCCCTGGTGGCCGTGGTCCGCGACGCGATCGGGGAAGCAGGGCTGCCCGCCGACAGCGTTCAGCTCGTGCCGGGTGAATCCCGCGATGCGGTACGCGAGCTGATGCGCGCCCGCGGCCTCGTGGACGTCCTCATCCCGCGCGGCGGAGCCTCCCTGATCCGTACCGTCGTCGAAGAGTCCACCGTCCCCGTCATCGAGACCGGCACCGGCAACTGCCACGTCTACGTGGACGCACAGGCCGACCTCGACACGGCCGTCGACATCCTCGTCAACTCCAAAGCACACCGGGTCAGCGTCTGCAACGCAGCGGAGACCCTGCTCGTCCACCAGGACATCGCGGACGCCTTCCTGCCACGCGCCCTGGACGCCCTCGCGGAAGCGGGCGTCACCGTCCACGCGGACACCACGGTCCTCGGTTACGCAAGCACGTCGAAGGCCACCGTCGTGCCCGCCGTCGACGCCGACTGGGAGACGGAATACCTGTCCTACGACATCGCGGCGGCCGTCGTCGGCTCCCTCGACGACGCCGTCGCGCACATCCGTCGCTGGTCCTCCGGGCACACCGAGGCCATCGTCACCACCTCGCAGACCGCCGCCCGCCTCTTCACCCAGCTCGTCGACTCCACCACGGTCACGGTCAACGCCTCCACCCGCTTCACCGACGGCGGGCAGTTCGGCTTCGGAGCCGAAATCGGTATCTCCACGCAGAAGCTGCACGCACGCGGGCCGATGGGACTGCCCGAGCTGACGTCGACGAAGTACATCGTGACCGGCGACGGCCACATCCGCTGAGTCGCCGCCGCCCTCCACGGAACACTTCGCGCCCGCCCGCTGCGCCCGTTCTCTGCCCAAAACGACCTACCGGGTCTACGCTGAACGAGTGCCGGACGACGTGGAGGGCAAGCCGTTCCCGGATGGCTGGGAGCCCGACGACGACCGCGGGGGCGCGGACGAGGACTTCGCCTCCGTGGTATTCGACGAGGACTTCGTCAAAGCCGCCGAATTTCATGAACCGAGCGCGGTGGAGCGACTGCTGGCCGCCGCACAGGCGCGTGCCGACGCCGAGGCCGCCCACCCCTGGGCAGGCCGGCGCCCCCCTGGCGGCGAACCGTACGACGCGCGCGAGCCCTACGGCGACACGGACGGCCTGGAGGTCTTCGACGGCCCCTACGGACGTCATGGCGGCGCGCTGCGCCCGTACCGCAACTCCGCCCGCTGGCACCGCCCCGTCGCCTGGCTGCTGGCACTGCTGATGGGCATCGGCATGGTCGCCTTCGCCTTCGCCGCCGTCTACCGCGGCGCCTCCGGAAGCAGGGACGGACACGTGCCCTCACCGGCGGCCACCGGCGTCGACACACCGGCGACCGGTGCCGACACAGGCACCGGCGCAGGGGCCGGCCGGGCGCGCGGTGAGCCGGCCGCGTCGGCCGAATCCACCGCACCGGCGGCGTCCGCCCAGCCCCGCACCCCCTGACCGCCCCGCACCCCGGTTTCCCGGCTGAAACCTGCAACTCGCCTCGAACGAGACCGAGTTCGGGCGAAGTTCTGGCGTACCGGGGCGTTTACCTTCGCCTCTCGCGACCTACTCTGAAAGAAGAGACTCCTCTCCCCACCGCAGGGCCCAGTGCTCAGGGAGAAGCGATGACAGGTCGATCGGAACCGCCCGAGGGCACACCGCCCGAGGGCTTCCCCAACAGCGGTGACGACGACTACCGGTCCGTCGTCTTCGACGAATCGTTCGTCCGCGCCGCCCGGCTCCAGGAATACGCTGCGTCGGAACGGGTGGGGGACCATGCCCCGGCCGTCCGTACCCTCCCCGCGCCGGTCGCCGCCCCCGCCGTCACGGGCAGCGGCCGCAAGCAGGTGCTCGTACTGCTGCTGCTCGTCGTACTGGCCTTCGCCACCGCGGTCTACATGGGCATACGTGCACCCGCTGCGGCCACCGTCGAGCGTCGGCCCGAGGCCCTGCGTGCCACGGTGGTACCGCTGGCCCCGCAGGGAAAGGTGCCGGGCGGTATCCCTGTGGAACTCTTCCTGCACAGCCCGGCCGCCCAGTTCGGCACCGGCGCCGAAGGCATCCAGCTGCCCGTGGCCCGCAGCACCGCCCACTTCTCCGAAAGCCAGGTCCTGGCCGCCCTCACCATCGCCAAGGACTACCTGGTCCAGTCGTCCGTCGACCCCGGCGTCCTGACCGGTGGCACGGTCCGCTCCGCCCGCCTGCTCCTCGACCCGGACCAGCTGGAGCAGTACGACGCCGACCTCGACCCCGCACGCGCGTCACGCGGCAGGGAAGCCTCCGCGGCGGCCGGCTGGCTCGTGCGCTTCGACCCGGCCGAGGTCGCCCTGGCAGGCTCAGTCCGTGCGAACGGCCGCCTGCGCGTCACCGAAACCGGCCCCGACATCCTCGACGTGACCTCCGACCACACCTTCGTCTACCCGCTGCGCCCGGTCACCGGAGCGGCCCGCCAACGGGCAGACGAAGCCTCCCTGTTCACCGTCCGGCGGATACTGCACTTCCGTTACGACGCGGAGGACCTGCGCCGCCACCGTACGGAACTGCTCGGCTCGTACGCCGTCGGAGGCCCGCAGTCCTGCGGCGCGGGCGGGCCCCCCGGGTCGCCACGGTCCTGGAGCCCTCTCCTGGCCGGCCAGGAGGCATCCGCGCACCCGGCCGCGCCCACCGACCCCTACGCCCCAGGAGCGCCGACGGGAGCCCTCTGCGGCACGCTGTCGCCCAGCGCGATGCCCGGCGTCAGGAATCCAGCCTCCTGAACGGTGCCGGGCGAGGCCCCCGTGCCGGACCTCGCCCCGTCCCGCACAGGAGCCCCTACGTCAGGCCCCGCCACCGGCGGACGCGGAACCGGAGTCCTTGCCGGCCCCGTTACCCCCGCCGAACGCCCCCTTCAGCTTGCTCCCCAGGTCCCCGGCCCCGCCCGCAAGATCGCCGACCAGCTTCATCAGCGGGTCCTTGCTGGTACGTACCGTGTCCGCATAGTGGGACGCCGACTCCTTGAAGGAGTCCGTCACCGAGGTGTCCTTGTCCTCGTCCCGGCGCGGGTAATGGCCGTCCATGACCCGCTGGTACTCCCGGCTCCCGGACCACTTCTTCAGCTCCGCCGCGCGCACGGTGGTGAAGGGGTGCGACCTCGGCAGCACATTCATGATCTTCAGTACGGAGTCGCGCAGATCGCCGCCCGCCTCGTACTCCTCGGCCTGCTTGAGGAACGCGTCCACATTCATCTCGTGCAGGTGATTGCCGCCCGCGATCTTCATCAGCCCGCGCATCGACGCCTGCAGGTCCTGGCCCACCAGGAGCCCCGCCCGGTCCGCCGACAGCTCGGACTTCCGGAACCACTCCCGCAGCGCCGTGATGATCGCCATGATCGCGATGTTGCCCAGCGGAATCCACGCGACCTTCAGCGCCAGACTCGTCAGGAACAGCAGGATCGTCCGGTAGACCGAGTGCCCGGACAGCGCGTGCCCGACCTCGTGCCCGACGACAGCCCGCATCTCCTCCTCGTCCAGCAGCTCCACCAGCCCCGTCGTCACGACGATGATCGGCTCGTCGAGACCGATGCACATCGCGTTGGGCTTCGGGTCCTGCGTCACGTACATCGCCGGAACCTTCTCCAGGTCCAGGATGTAACAGGCGTCCCGCAGCATCGAGTTCAGATGCGCGAACTGTTCGTCGCCCACCCGCACCGAGTCCGACAGGAACAACAGCCGCAGACTGCGCTCGGGCAGCAGCCCGCTCAACGCCTTGAAGACCGTGTCAAAACCGCTCAGCTTGCGCAGTGCCACCAGGGCGGACCGGTCCGCCGGGTGCTCGTACGCGCGGGAGGAGATTCCGGGGAAGCGCCTGCGCTGCCGCCCCGGCAGCCGCTCCTGCCCTCCCGCGGCCCCGCCGCCCCCCTGCTCACTGCCCTGTCCCTGCTCGTGATTGCCGTCTGTCATGAAAGACCCCTGCTCTCGTACGAGACATGTCCCGTCCCCCGGACGGCCCCAGCCTAGAGGCGCAGCCGGGGAACCTCTCCTGTGCTGACGCCGCCCCGCCCGGGCCGGTTGCCCGGGCGCCGATATCGCCTCAACGACTGAGTCGGCGTGAGCGTGCCCGCATGTGCCGCATACGATGTTGCCGAAGTCTCCCCTGACGTCTCCCGATAGGTCCGCCGAAGATGAGTTTTCACAGCACCGCAGCCAACCTCGTGACCCTCGCCTCCGGCGAAGGCTCCAAGCACGTCGATGAGCACGCCTCCATCAGCCCCCTCGTCACTGGCGGCGGCGCCTTCATCGCGCTGATGCTGCTGCTGTGGATCACCACCCGCTTCAACCGGGACCGCTGAACCGGACCGGGGGACCGGGCCGGGCAGCCGGGCCAGTAGGGTCTGCACGCATGGGAGAGCAGGTAACGCCCACCGGCCCGGCCGGTGGGAGCAGCGCGAGCGGCACGGACAAGCGCCGCATCGGCGTCATGGGCGGCACGTTCGACCCGATCCACCACGGTCACCTGGTGGCCGCCAGTGAGGTGGCCGCGCTGTTCCACCTCGACGAGGTGATCTTCGTGCCGACCGGCCAACCGTGGCAGAAGAGCCACAAACTGGTCACGCCCGCCGAAGACCGCTATCTGATGACGGTCATCGCGACCGCGTCCAATCCGCAGTTCTCGGTCAGCCGCATCGACCTCGACCGCGGCGGGCCGACGTACACGATCGACACCCTGCGGGATCTGCGCGCGGACAACGCCGACGCGGACCTGTTCTTCATCACTGGCGCCGACGCGCTCTCCCAGATCCTCACCTGGCGCAATGCCGAGGAGCTGTTCTCCCTCGCCCACTTCATCGGTGTCACCCGTCCCGGACACGACCTGACGTCCGACGGGCTGCCCGAGGACGGGGTCTCCCTGGTGGAAGTGCCCGCTCTCGCGATCTCCTCGACGGACTGCCGCGCGCGGGTGCGCGCCGGTGACCCGGTCTGGTACCTCGTGCCCGACGGAGTGGTCCGCTACATCGACAAGCGCGAGCTGTACCGGGACTGACGGCGAGCGGCACGGAGCAGCAGGAGCAGCACGGAAATGGGGCACCGGTGAACGACCGCCAGAACCCGTACGACCCATATGCGCACGAGCCGTACGCGCAGCAGCCGGAACTCATCGGCTACGACGCGTACGGGCAGCCGGTGTACCAGCAGCCCGCGCAGCAGCAGCCGGAACAGACGCCGCAGTACGACCCCTACGCCCAGCAGCAGCCGCCCCAGCAGCAGGCCTACGGATACGACCCGTACACCTCCCAGGCGCAGCAGCCCGCCCCGTACGACCCGTACGCCCCCGCCCCGCAGCAGACGGCGCCGCACCCGGGCGAGACGTACGGCTACGGCACCGGCACGCAGCAGGAGTGGATCCCGCAGCAGGCGCCCGCGCCGCAGCACGCCCCCCAGCGGCCGCAGGCGGCCGAGCCGCAGCAGATTCCCGCGCAGCAGCGGGGCCACCGGGCGGACGGCCCCGACGACGTCCCCCGGACTCCCCGGGCGGAAGCCGCTCCCGGACGGCCACGTCCGGACGGCGGCGCGTACGCCACTGAACAGTTCTCCTTCGTCGAGGAACCGGACGAGAACTCCGAAGACGTCATCGACTGGCTGAAGTTCTCCGAGAGCCGCACCGAGCGCCGGGAAGAGGCCAAGCGCCGCGGCCGCTCCCGCATCGTGGCCCTCGGCGTCGTCCTCGCCCTCGTCGTGGCCGGTGGTCTCGGCTATCTCTGGTACGCCGACATGCTGCCCGGCATGTCCTCAGGCAAGAACGAGGCACCGGTGGCCAACGGAGCCCAGAAGCGCGACGTCATCGCCCTGCACCTGCACCACACCGACAAGCCCGGCACGACCTCGACCGTGCTGCTCGTCAACAACGCCACCACCCGGCAGGGCACCACCGTCCTGCTGCCCAACGCACTCGCCCTCGCCGACGACAACGGCGTCACCACCACCCTCGCGAAGTCCGTCGAGGACGACGGCGGCGCCGGCACCCGCGAGTCCCTCGGCAGCGCCCTCGGCACCAGCATCGGCGGCACCTGGCGGCTGGACACTCCGTACCTGGAGAACCTCGTCGAGATGGTCGGCGGCATCGAGATCGACACCGACACCGCCGTGCCCGACACCCAGAAGGGTACTTCCCCTCTGGTGAACCGGGGCGCCCGGCAGACACTCAGCGGGCGGATGGCCGTCGCGTACTCCACCTACCGTGCACCCGGCGAGCCGGAGGCCAAGCAGCTCGCCCGCTTCGGCGCGGTCATGCAAGGGGTGCTGAAGAAGATCTCGGACGACCCGAAGGTCGCCGAGATCACCGTCAAGCACCTGGTGCTGATCCTCGACCCGTCACTCACCGAACAGTCCCTCGCCGCCTCCCTGGCCAGGCTCGCCGAGCACGCCAAGAAGGGTGCCTACCGGACGGTGCCGCTGCCGGTGCGTGCCGACGGCCGGGTCAGCGAGTCCGACACCGTCGTCAAAAGCGTCCTGGGCGGCACCGCCAGCGCCCCCGAGCAGGGCTCTGCCGTACGGGTGGGGGTCCGCAACGCGAGCGGAAAGCAGCCCGCCACCGAGGCAGCCCGCATCGCCCTGGTCAACGGCGGCTACGCGTTCACGGACGCGGGCCGGGCCACCGTCACCGCGTCGTCGAAGGTCACCTACGCGGACGCGGCACAGAAGGCGAAGGCGGAAGAGGTCGCCAAGACCCTGGGCCTGCCGGCGTCCGCGGTGACCAAGGGCGCACCGGCCCAGAACGCGGAGGTCTCCGTCACTCTCGGCCAGGACTACAAGGTGCCGGCACCGCAATAGGCCCAGGTCGCCGCAACCGGCAGCCCCGCTCGCCCCTCTTTGCCCCGCCGGAAAACTCCGGCGGGGCACGGCGGCGTCACGTGAGACCCTTGTGGTAATCACCGACCGCCGACGAAAGCCTGCTTGTGACCGCCACTGACCGTTCCATCGAGCTCATCAACGCCGCCGCACAGGCGGCCGCCGACCGGCTCGCGCACGACATCATCGCGTACGACGTCAGCGACGTGCTGTCCATCACGGACGCCTTCCTGCTGGCCTCCGCGCCCAACGACCGCCAGGTCAAGTCGATCGTCGACGAGATCGAGGAGAGGCTCAACAAGGAGCTCGGCGCCAAGCCGGTCCGCCGCGAGGGCGACCGCGAGGCCCGCTGGATCCTTCTCGACTACGTCGACATCGTGGTGCACGTCCAGCACAGCGAGGAGCGCGTCTACTACGCGCTGGAGCGCCTGTGGAAGGACTGCCCGGAAATCGCTCTGCCCGAGGACGCGGTGAAGACCCGCGGCAAGGCCGAGGAGCACGCCAAGCTGAACCCCGCGGGTGAGCTGGACGGAGAAGGAGACCTGTTCTGAACGGCGGCCAGAGCGGCGGCCCGGTGACCCGGGGCCGTCGCATAGTTCTGTGGCGGCACGGCCAGACCTCCTGGAACCTGGAGCGCCGCTTCCAGGGCACCACGGACATCGGGCTGACGGACACCGGGGTGGCGCAGGCCCGCCGGGCGGCCCGGCTGCTCGCCTCGCTGAAGCCGGACGTCATCATCGCCTCCGACCTCAGGAGGGCGGCGCACACGGCCGGTGAACTGGCCGCCCTCACCGGGCTCGACGTCACGCACGACGCCGGCCTGCGCGAGACGTACGCGGGCGCCTGGCAGGGCCTCACCCACGACGAGATCGTGGCGCAGTACGGCGATCAGTACGCGGCGTGGAAGCGCGGCGAGCCCATCCGGCGAGGTGGCGGCGAGCTGGAGACCGAGGTGGCCGACCGGGCCGCCCCCGTCGTCCTGGCACACGCCGACAAGCTCGCGGACGGCGGCACGCTGGTCGTCGTCAGCCACGGCGGCACCATCCGTACCACCATCGGCCGTCTCCTCGGCCTGGAGTCGCACCACTGGGAAGGCCTGGGCGGCCTCTCCAACTGCTGCTGGTCCGTCCTCGGTGAGGGCGCCCGCGGCTGGCGGCTCATGGAGCACAACGCCGGGACGCTCCCGGAACCCGTGCTCGGAGACGACGACTGAGCAGTCCGGCAGCACTCCCGGCACCGCGCCGGGAGGTTCCCGGAACGGCGGCCCACCCGGATTTCGCTTTCCGGCAGGTCGCAGGCTAGAGTTCTTCTTGTTCGCAGCGCAGAGCGGGAAACAACCGCACAGCACCAAGAACACGCGGGGCTATAGCTCAGTTGGTAGAGCGCCTGCATGGCATGCAGGAGGTCAGGAGTTCAATTCTCCTTAGCTCCACAATCAGGATCCCGTCCCCGTCTGGGGGCGGGATCTTTTGCTGTCCCTCTTGCGGAGCCGTGACAGAATCGACCGCCGGAGGGGGCGACCGCGGCAGGGGAGGGGACGATGGGCGCACACAGGCGGAAATGCGACTGGTGCGGCAGTGGTACGCCGATCGTCCGGGACATGGAACCGGTCAACTCCGAGTACCAGTACTGGTGCGAGGAGTGCGCACGCGCGCTGATCATAAAAGGCGACCCGATCGAGACGTACCGGGAGCTGGAGGGCGAGCCGATCTACGGTCGGCTGCTCGACGAACACTGCACCCTCAAAAGGTTCTACTCCTTCGCCAGGGCCTGACCCGTCGGCGTGTCAACCGGCCCCGGGTGCCGCGCATCCGGGCGCGGAGCGATCTGCCCGCAGGGCGGTGCGGGTACGAACGACCCGCGGGCGAGGGTCCCGTGGGAAAAGGAACGGCAGACGCCCGCCAGCACAAAGGCGAGGCCGACCGAGGGGTAGAGGGCGGACAGGGCGAACTCCCCGACGCCCTGATGCAGTTCCGGCCGGTCCTGCTTCCCGTGCGGCACGGCCCACAGGGCGTACGAGAAGAAGACGGCTCCCGCCGCACAGACCACCGCCCGCCGCACCCGCCCGCCGCGTACGGCGCCGTCGGCGAGAAACAGCACCAGCGGCACACACCACACCCAGTGGTGCGACCACGAGATCGGGCTGACGAGCAGGGCCGTCACGGCACAGGTCAGTGCCGCGCGGGCACGGTCGCCGCGGAGCGCCGCGTCGGCCGCCGCGTACAACCCGAGAACAGCCACGAGCGCCGCGCAGGCGGCCCACCAGCCACCCGGCGCGCCGGTGTGCAGAAGACGCGCGAGGAGCCCGCCGAGCGACTGGTTGGCGGTGTCCTCGGTGTGGCCGACCCGCGCGGACTCGAAGAGTGTCCGCGTCCAGAAGTTCCAGGAATCGGCCGGGAGAACCGCGGCCGACGCGAGGGTGGCGGCGAGGAACGCGGCACAGGCCGCGGCGGCCCTCCGCAGCCATGGGTTGCCGCCGAGTCCGTACGACCCGCGGTGGCGGGCCAGCAGCAGCCCCGTCAGCAGCAGGAAGACGACGAAGAGCCCGGGCGTGAGCTTCACCGCCGCGGCGAGGCCGATGCCCGCACCGGCCCAGCGGTGCCGGTCGTGACGCGTCAGGTCCCACAACACGACGACTGCGAGAGCCAGATTGACCTGGCCGTAGCGCAAGGTCGTCCAGACCGGCTCGCACCAGACGGCGACGGCCGCGATCCACAGGGTGGCGGCCGGCCCTGCGTGGCCGAGCAACCGGAGCGACAGATGCACCAGGGCGATCAGGAGACCCAGATTGCCGGCCGTGGCGAGCGTGCGCAGCAGACCGCTGTCCAGGAGGGGCAGAGGGGTGAACAGAATCGCGGCGAAGGGCGGATACGTCGTCGGGAGGTGCGCGGCGGTGACACGCAGGGCATAGAGGTCACCGCCCGTCAGCACGGTCGCCCCTTCCGCCCGGTAGACCGTCAGATCGATCATTGACACCTGCGCGAGCCGCTGCGCCACCCAGAAAATGGCGAAGGACACAAGACAGGCGGCACCTGCGGCGATCGGCGGGCGCGGGGCGCGTCCGCCGCATGCGGCGGCGATGCGCTGAACGAGAGTGGCAGTCACACGGCGTGACGTTATCGTTACGACGTGCGCATGTGAGGGGGGTCGGTTGGGAGCGGGAAAAGGGATTTGGTGATGCGGCGATCCACCGTCTAAAGTTGTCGATGTCGCCGGGGGAGACCACGGAAAACGACACGAAGTGCACAGCACGGGGCTATAGCTCAGTTGGTAGAGCGCCTGCATGGCATGCAGGAGGTCAGGAGTTCAATTCTCCTTAGCTCCACAGAAAAGAAGCGGGCCGTCCGATCG
>NZ_JBHXRV010000018.1:63592-83100 GCF_042716745.1 Streptomyces sp. NPDC058663 | reverse complement strand
CCACCCCTGGGGTTTATCGCTCTTTTGGTTCCGCGCTGCCTGGGAAGGCTGGCGTCCTGTTTTTAATTACTCTTTCGCCCCCCACAAACCCGGGGGGCGGCCCGATGGCCGGCCCCGCTTCTTCGTGTGCACTCTGCGCCCCCCTTGTTCCGTCTCAGCCGCGCCGTCTGTCGAGTGCTCTGCGGGAAGGCGCGGCAGGACGTTCCGCAGGGGCGGCCTCCACCCGGAGAGCGAGAGCGGGGCAGCGGCGCACCGCGCGCTGGGCGCGGGCCCGCAGGTGCGGTGGCACGGCGGCGTCCGCGAGGACCGGATAACCGTCGTTGTCGAGCCGGACGAGCTCCGGGACGACGTCCGCGCACAGACCGTGCCCCTGGCACAGGGTCCAGTCGACGGCCAGCTTTTCGCCGCCGGTAACGCTTGCGCCGGACGCGGACGAGCCTGCGGCGGGGCCCGGAAGGGGCAGGACGCCGGCTGCCGGGCGACCGCAGCCGCCGCCCAGAACATGGGCTGCGAGGTCGTCCGTGAACGCGCTGAGGGCGGACAGCAGGAAGCGGACCGTGCCGTCGGGGTGCTTGCACGCACCGCGGCCCCTTGCCGCCCCTGCGGTCTCGCGCAGTGCCTCCAGTGCCGCCTGGCCGCCTCCGTCGAGTACGTCGGACAGCCTGCCCGCGGCGGCGGGCAGGCCCAGCGTGCAGGGGCCGCACTGGCCTGCGGTCTCGGCGGCCAGCCAGTGCGCGATCCGAAGGGACTCGCCCAGCGGGCAGGTGTCCTGCCCGATCGGCAGCAGTGCGCCCGCGCCGAGGGCCCCGCCGAAGGAGGCCAGGGACGCACGGGAGACGGCGGCGTCGTGCGCGGCGGACGCGTCGATCCAACTGCCGTGGTAGCCGCCGGTCAGGACGCCCTGGAGGGCCGGCGGGGCCCCGGCCAGCTGAAGTACGTAGGCCAGCGGGACGCCGGAGGGAATCTCCACGACCAGCGGCTGCGGCACCGCACCGGACAGGGTCAGCAGGACGGTGCCGGGCTCGTCGGGCACGCCCGTGCGGGAGAAACGCCGGGGGCCGAGACGGGCCGCGACGGCGAGCTGCGCGTACGTCTCGGCATTGGAGAGCAGCGTGGGGGCGCTGGCGACACCGGACTCGGCGGCGCGTGCACGGCGGCCGGGCGGCAGGGCGGGGCCGCCGTTCGCGGCGCGGATCACCGCGGACGCCTCGCCGGAGACCATCCGCTCGGGTGTACGCAGCACCCGGACGCGGATGCCCCGGTTGCGGGGCCGGCGGGTGGACAGACCGCGTTCGGCTACGGCGTCCTGCACCGAAGTCTGGGTGGAGTCACGGGTGACGGCGACCACCAGGGTGCGGGCGCCGAGCGACTCGGCGGCCAGCAGCGCCCCGTCCAGGACGAGGTGCGGGGCACGGTTGAGCAGCACGGTGTCCTTGCGGCAGGCAGGCTCTCCCTCGCTGGCGTTGACCACGACCACGGGGGCCACGCCGCGCCGGGCGGCGGCCTCGGCCACCGCACCCAGCTTCCGGGCGAAGGGGAAGCCCGCGCCTCCACGCCCCCGTAGAGAGATCTCTCCGGCTAGCGACGTCAGTTGTGCGCCGGTGAGCGGCGCAAGGGGGCCGTGGACCTTGAGATGAGTGGCCAGGCCGAGCCGGGCCGTGAGGTCGAAGCCCGCAGTGAGGTGGGGGAGGCCGGCGGTGAGCACGTGCGGGACGTCGGGGAGCGGGGCGTTGCGTATGCCGGGCGAGCTGTGGGGGTCGCGGGCGTTCAACGGTGGTCTCCTGTGGGGGTGTGGGCATGCCGGGGTGCGGACGGGGCGGTGTGCGGCCTGCGTGCGGCCGGGAGACGCTGCCGGGGAACGGCCAGGGGCGTCGGCAGGGCCCGGGCGACGATGCTCCTCTTGAGGCGGGCCGGGAGCAGCCGCAAGGAGAGTGCCGCGGCCACCGAGGCCAGGCACAGGGCGTACATCGTGACCACCCAGGCATCCGCGGGCCGCCCGGAGAACAGTCCGTGCACCAGGGCCGCGCACCAGGCGGGATAGGCCAGCATGTGGAGTGCGCGCCAGCGGCCCGGAACGCTGCCCGGGGTGGCGAAGGCGCTGCGCAGCGCGCCCGTTGCGGCGGCCACCACCATCAGGAGACCGGCCAGCGAGCCGCAGCCGATGAGCACCGCCGTCCCCGAGAGGCCGCCCGCGAACGGCAGCAGGGCCGCGAGGAGGGACACATGGCCGAGGGCGGTCTTGACCGTGAGGTGCAACAGAAGGAAGCCCAGGGAAGCGGCCGCGGTGGCGCGGTGTACTCCCTGGGCTATCAGCCGGTGCCGGGGACGCAGGAGCAGCCGGTCGGTGGCGACGAGGCCCCAGGCGACTGCGGCGGTGAGCGAGACGAGGGCGAGGACTCCGCCGGTGAAGTCGAGGGCGCTGCGGAGGCCGTCGCCGCCCAGTAGGGCGACCAGGGGCAGCAGGGGTAACGCCGCTGTCAGGAGGACGCGGGGCAGCGGGCGAGGGCTCTTCGGGTTCGCGGGTTGTGCCGCGTTCGGACGGAAGGGGTTCATGGGGGAGGACTCCGGGGGGTTCGGGAATGTGGTCCCGTGGCGGGAGGCTAGACGAGACGGTGCAGGAGGGGCGTGAGGTTCGGCGGTTCGCTGCCGTGGAGAGGCGGGTACGGGTACGGTCCGCGTCGCGAGGTGCTCGGAAGGCTTCGCTGTCGCGCGGTCTGCAGCCCCGTGCGGAGCCCGGCTGCCGCCCGAAGAGGACTCCGCGGGCCGGGCAGTGGCCCCGGGCCCAGGATCGCGCCCGTCCTGCTCGCTGCGGCCCGCGCGGCCCCTGCGGTACCCTGACGCCATGCGTGCCGTACGCCTTCTGCTTATCGAGCCGCGCTGATCAGTACCGACCGGTGAAGAACCTGGTCGGCATCGGCGCGGCGTCCCCTCCTGTGCGAGGGGCTTTTTCATTTCCGTGGGCAGAGACGAATCGATGGAGCTTCAAAAAACATGAGCGAGACGAATTCCGCTGCTGCTGCCGAGGTGGCCGCCGCGCACCGCTACACGGCTGCCATGGCCGCCGACATCGAGGCACGCTGGCAGGACTTCTGGGACGCCGAGGGCACCTACGATGCGCCGAACCCCGGCGACGGGGACCTGGCGGGCGACGCGGAGCTGGCGGCCAAGCCCAAGAAGTTCATCATGGACATGTTCCCGTACCCCTCGGGTGCGGGCCTGCACGTCGGTCACCCGCTGGGCTACATCGCCACCGATGTCTACGCCCGCCACCAGCGCATGACGGGCCACAACGTGCTGCACACGCTGGGCTTTGACGCCTTCGGCCTGCCCGCCGAGCAGTACGCGGTGCAGACCGGCACGCACCCGCGCATCTCCACCGAGGCCAACATGGCCAACATGAAGGACCAGCTGCGCCGACTGGGCCTGGGCCACGACAAGCGCCGCTCGTTCGCGACGATCGACGCCGAGTACTACAAGTGGACGCAGTGGATCTTCGTTCAGATCTTCAATTCCTGGTACGACGCCGACGCGAAGAAAGCACGCCCGATCGCTGATCTGGTCGCCCAGTTCGAGAGCGGTGAGCGCAAGCTCGAGGGCACGCGCGCGTGGAGCGAGCTGTCGGCCGCCGAGCGCGCCGGTGTGCTGAGCGAGTACCGGCTGGCGTACGCCTCGGACGCCCCCGTGAACTGGGCGCCGGGCCTGGGCACCGTACTGGCCAACGAGGAAGTGACGGCCGACGGCCGTTCCGAGCGCGGAAACTTCCCCGTGTTCAAGGCCAAGCTGCGGCAGTGGAACATGCGCATCACCGCCTACGCGGACCGGCTGATCGACGATTTGGAGGGCCTGGACTGGCCCGAGGCGATCAAGCTGCAGCAGCGCAACTGGATCGGCCGCAGCGAAGGTGCCCGCGTCGACTTCGCTGTCGACGACACCCGGAAGATCACTGTCTTCACGACGCGCCAGGACACCTTGTTCGGCGCCACCTACATGGTGCTGGCGCCCGAGCACGACCTGGTGTCGGACATCGTCCCGGCCGCCTGGCCCGAGGGCACCCACGACGTGTGGACCGGCGGGCACGCGACCCCGGCGGAGGCCGTGGCCGCCTACCGCAAGCAGGCCGCCACGAAGTCCGACGTGGAGCGGCAGGCCGACGCCAAGGAGAAGACGGGTGTCTTCACCGGTACGTTTGCCACCAACCCAGTAAGTGGGGAAAAGGTCCCCGTTTTTATTGCCGACTATGTCCTGATGGGCTACGGCACTGGCGCGATCATGGCTGTTCCCGCGCACGACAGCCGCGACTTCGCCTTCGCCCGTGCCTTTGAGCTGCCGATGCGCTGCGTCGTCGAGCCGTCCGACGGGCGCTCGCTGGACCCGGCCGAATGGGACGAGGCGTTCGTCTCGCACGACGCGAAACTGGTCAACTCCGCCCATGACACCCTGTCGCTGGACGGCCTCGGCGTGGCCGAGGCCAAGGCCAAGGTCACCGAGTGGCTGGCTGCCGAGGGCATCGGCGAGGGCACGGTCAACTTCCGGCTGCGCGACTGGCTGTTCAGCCGCCAGCGCTACTGGGGCGAGCCCTTCCCGATCGTCTACGACGAGGACGGCATCGCCCACGCGCTGCCCGAGTCGATGCTGCCCCTGGAGCTGCCCGAGGTCGAGGACTACTCGCCGCGCACCTTCGACCCCGAGGACGCCGGCGCACAGCCCGAGACGCCCCTGTCGCGCAACCAGGACTGGGTGAACGTCACCCTGGACCTGGGCGACGGCCCCAAGAAGTACCGCCGCGAGACCAACACCATGCCCAACTGGGCCGGTTCCTGCTGGTACGAGCTGCGCTACCTGGACCCGCACAACAGCGAGAAGCTGGTCGATCCGGCCATCGAGCAGTACTGGATGGGCCCGCGCGACGGCATGCCGCACGGCGGCGTGGACCTCTACGTAGGCGGCGCCGAGCATGCCGTGCTGCACCTGCTGTACGCCCGTTTCTGGTCGAAGGTGCTGTTCGACCTGGGCCACGTCTCCTCCAGCGAGCCGTTCCACAAGCTGTTCAACCAGGGCATGATCCAGGCCTACGCCTACACCGACTCCCGCGGTGTGTACGTCCCGGCCGCCGAGGTCGAGGAGCGCGACGGCAAGTTCTTCCACCAGGGCGAGCCGGTCAAGCGCGAGTACGGAAAAATGGGCAAATCCCTGAAGAACGCGGTCACTCCGGACCAGATGTCCGCCGAGTACGGTGCCGACACCCTGCGCCTGTACGAGATGGCCATGGGGCCGCTGGACGTGTCGCGCCCCTGGGACACCCGCGCGGTCGTCGGTCAGTACCGGCTGCTGCAGCGACTGTGGCGCAACCTCGTCGACGAGACGACCGGCGAGGTCACCGTCGTCGACACCGAGCCGGACGAGGGCACCCTGCGTGCCCTGCACAAGGCGATCGACGGCGTCGGCCAGGACATGGCCGGCATGCGCTTCAACACGGCCATCGCGAAGATCACCGAGCTGAACAACCACCTGACGAAGACGGGTGGCCCGCTCGCGCGTTCCGTCGCCGAACCGCTGGTGCTGCTGATCGCACCGCTGGCTCCGCACATCGCCGAAGAGCTGTGGCGCAAGCTGGGGCACGCAGAGTCGGTGGTCCACCAGGACTTCCCGGCCGCGGACCCGGCGTACGTCGTGGACGAGACGGTGACCTGCGTCGTGCAGGTCAAGGGCAAGGTGAAGGCGCGCCTGGAGGTCTCTCCGTCGATCAGTGACGAGGAGCTGGAGAAGCTGGCAGTGGCCGACCCCGCCGTTGTCGCGGCGCTGGGCGGGGCCGCTGTCCGCAAGGTGATCGTCCGGGCGCCGAAGCTGGTGAACATCGTCCCGGCATAACCGGTGTTCACGGGGCGCGACCGCAGAACCAATGTCCTGGAACGCATGATCAGGACGGGTTCGCGCACCGGCCGGAGCACTGGCTGAGGGCTTTCCCCTACGGGCAGGTTGGGGGTTCCGATGGAACCTTCCGCCTGCCCGCTCCGTTTACGGTGGGAGGGCAGGTCCATCAGGCACTTGTCAGTCCTACCGCGGAGGGGCGTCATGGAAGTCGTCATCCTGATCATGGCGCTGCTGTTCTTCGCCTTCGTGGGGCTGGGGGTGTACGTGACGGTCAAGGCGGTCGGAGCCGCCAGGCGCGGTGTGGACCGCACCCTCACCCAGGCCAGGCGCACCGTCGAGGACACCACTCTGCGGGCGAAGAGCTACGGCCAGGTCGGCATGGGCGGCGAGCTCGCACAGCTGCGCCTCTCGCTGCGTACGTCCATGAGGGCCACCCAGGAGGCGCTGGCCGCGGGTGTCACCTCGGATGCCTCGCTGTCGGAATCGATCGCACTCTTCGAGCGGCTGAGCGAGTACGGCCACCAGTTGGACGACGAGCTGCGGCGCCTTGAGCGGGACCCGGACAAGGCGAGGGCCGCCGAGCGCATCCCGGAACTGCGGGAACGCACGGAACAGGTCGTGCAGTCCGCGGACTCGCTGCGCTGGGCGGCACGGGACCGGGCGAGGAAGTTCGCGGACGACGGGCTCGAGTCGCTGAGCGAACAGATCCGGATGGAGTCCGGGGCACTGCGGCACTGGACGGCGGTGGAACCGGACGAGACCCCGGGGACGCGGCCCGTGGCACAGGGGCCCTCGCGTACCTGGGCGGAAGCCACCGACGACGTCACGGGAGACAGGGCCCCGGGCAGTGCGCCCGCGGCGGAGAGGGCGAAACCCGCCGACTCCGGGCCGCAGGCGATCACGGCGCAGGATCCGCAGGCGCAGACGGCCTACCCGTGGCAGAAGGCGCCCCGGCCGGAGAGTACGACCTGACGCCCACGGGCGAGGGACAGGCCGGCAGCGGCGGCACGGTACAGGCCCGCGGCGGAAGCACGGACCAGGCCCGTGGCGCCGGCCGGCGGCGGTCCACGGCCGGTGGGGAGGGGCCGGACTGCCGTGCGGCTTCCCCTGCGGGTAACCTCCCGCTACATGTCACGCCATGTCGCGATCGTCACCGATTCAACGGCTTACCTGCCGACCCCGACGATGGAGCGGCACGGCATCACCGCAGTGCCATTGACCGTCGTCATCGGTGACCGAGCGTTCGAAGAGGGCACCGAGATCTCGGCCCGCTCACTGGCGCAGGCGCTCCTCAAGCGCCGCTCGGTGACCACCTCCAGGCCGAGCCCCGAACTGTTCGCGGCGACATACCGGGCCGTGGCCGACACCGGAGCGACGGAGATCGTTTCGCTGCATCTTCCCGCTGAACTCTCCGGCACCTACGACGCCGCCGTTCTCGCGGCACGCGAGGCTCCCGTGCCCGTGCGGGTGGTGGACACCGGCATGGTCGCCATGGCACTCGGCTTCTGCGCCCTGTCCGCCGCGGAGGTGGCCGAGGCGGGCGGCACAGTCGACGAAGCGGTGGCCGCGGCCCAGAAGCGCGCCGACGAGACGGCCGCGTACTTCTACGTCGACACCCTGGACTATCTGCGGCGCGGCGGCCGGATCGGGGCCGCGCAGGCCCTGCTGGGCTCGGCCCTCGCGGTGAAGCCCCTCCTGGCGCTGAACGACGGTCGGATCGAGATGCTGGAGAAGGTGCGCACGGCATCCAAGGCGATCGCCCGGCTGGAGGAGCTCGCGGTGGAGCGTGCCGGGGAACGGCAGGTGGACATCGCGGTGCACCACCTGGCCGCGCCCGAGCGGGCCGACACCTTGGCGCAGCGGCTGCGTGAGCGGGTGCCCAACCTGGCGGACCTGCACGTCAGCGAGGTGGGCGCGGTGATCGGCGCGCACACCGGCCCCGGACTGCTGGGAGCCGTCGTCTCGCCGCGCTGAGCCGTACGCCGCACCCGCTTGGAGAGCCGTACGCCGCACCCCCTTGAGGGGTGCCCCGCTAAAGACCGCACCCCCTGCAGGCGTACTCCCGGGAGTGACCGAGTTATCCACAAAGCCCTGCTTGTACACAGGAATTGACCATGATCAGCGGGGTAGGGCCGATGTGCCTACCGTCGGGTGCATGGCTCTGCGATCACGTAACGAAACGACAGGACCGGGCCGTGTCCCCGGTCGTACTTCTCACTCCCTCTCGCGTACGAGTGCGCGTACGCGGCTCCGCGCCTCGCCGGCTCTGCGGCGCGGCAGGCGCGGGGCGGCCGCCGCGGCCGCCGTGTCCCGGCGGAGGGCGGATGCCCTCTTCGCGCTTCCCGCGCTTCCCGCGGCGATGTCACGGGTGCTCACGTCCTCCGCAACCACCTCCTCCGCAACCACCTCCTCCGCAACCGCCTTCTCCACGGCCGCCTCCTCCACGCAGGCGTCCCCCGCGGCCGCAGCAGCGGCCCGGGCGGCAAGGGCCTCGGCTCCGGCGTCCGTAGCGCCGCCTCGCGCACCGGGGCCGAGGCCATCGACTCCGGTACGTACCTCCGGGACTTCCGTGGCTGTCGCCCTCCCTTCGGGCACAGGGCGGCGGGCCGTGGGCGGGCTGCGCCGGGCCTGGGTGGCCGCGCGCGAACGAGTACCGGTGTGGGTCCAGGTCAGGTGCGGGATGGAACCCCGGACGGTGGGAGCGCTCGCCGCTGTCCTGGTCGTCTCGGCGGGGTTCGCCTTCCACCACTTCTGGTCCGGCCGCCCCGAGCCCGTACGCGCCCCGGCGACAGTGGAAGCGGGCGGAACAGCACCCCGGGCGGCGGTCCCGCGAACGCAGCCCTCGCCCTCCGTTCCTCCCGCGGCGGGAACGCTGCCGGCGAGGGTGCCCGCCCTCCAGGCTCCGGGCAGTGCGGTGGTGGTCGTCGACGTCAGTGGCGGAGTGCGGCGGCCGGGGGTTCACCAGCTGCCCGCCGGTTCCCGGGTGGCCGATGCGCTGCGGATGGCGGGCGGGGTCAAGGCCGGGCAGGACCTGGGCGGGCTCAACCGGGCGCGGGTGCTCACCGACGGTGAGCAGGTCGTGGTGGGCGGCCCCGCACCGCCCGTGCCGGGGGCGGGTGCACCGGGGGCTGGGCCGGGAAGTGGTTCCCCCGCCGTGCCGGTCAGCCTCAACACCGCGACCGTGGAACAGCTCGACACCTTGCCGGGCGTCGGCCCCGTTCTGGCCCGGCACATCGTCGACTACCGCACGCAGCACGGCGGGTTCCGCTCCGTGGAGGAGCTGCGTGAGGTCGACGGGATCGGCGACCGCCGGTTCACCGATCTTCAGCCGCTCGTGCGGCCATGAACACGGCCGGTGGGAACGGGAGTACACCGCCCACGGGGGCCTCGCCGCCGGCGGGCGGGACACCGCCCGCCGGGGCGGGGCGGACCTCGGCGGCGACGCCCTGCGGGCGGCCGGATGTGCATACCGCAGCCGGGAGTCGTCTGGGTGCCTCCGACCCGCGCCAGGAGGGCCCCACCGACCTCCGGCTCGTGCCCCCGGCGCTCGCGGCCTGGGTCGCAGCCGCAGCGACCGTGGGAGGACTGCCGCAAGCCGCGGTCGCGCTCCTGGCGATCCTCCTGGCGGGTGCGCTGGTCCTGGCGGTCGTAGTGGCCCGCGGATCCACCACCGGCGGCGGGCGCGGACGGCGGGCCGCAGCCGTCCTCACCGCGCTGCTGTGCGCGGCGGCGGCCACGGCCTCGGCGGCCCTGCACTCGGCCGACCTCCACCGCGGTCCGGTGCCCGAACTCGCCCGCAGGTACGCGGTGGTGGGTGTGGAGCTCACCGTCACCGGCGACCCCCGGCAGACCTGGCCACGGGTGCGGGGCGACCGGGTGGCTCCCCGCCCCGTCGTCCTGCCGGCCGAGATCACCCGGGTCACCACTGCCGACGGGGCGGTGACCGCCGTCCGGACACCGGTTCTTGTCCTCGCCCCGATGCGCGGCCCCACCGCCGGGTGGCTGCGGCTGCTGCCCTCCACCCGGCTGCGGGTGACCGGGGCCCGGCTGGCGCCGCCGTGGAAGGACGGCGACCGGATCGCCGCCGTCCTGCGGGTGCCGGGACAGGGCGCGCCGGCCGTCATCGCCCCGCCAACCGCCGTACAGCGAAAGGCCGGCGAACTGAGAGCCGGGCTGCGGGAGGCCACCGCAGGGCTGGCACCGGACGCGCGGGCTCTGCTGCCGGGGCTGGTGGTCGGCGACACGTCCCGGATGGCGCCGGACCTGCACGACGCGTTCACCGCAACCGACCTGGTGCACCTGACCGCGGTCTCAGGGAGCAACCTCACGATCGTTCTGGCCCTTCTGATCGGGCCGCCCGGGCTCGCGCTGAGGGCGGAGCGGCGCGGCCTCGCGCCCCGCCTCGGGATCTCGCTGCGGACCACGGCCCTGTCCGGCGGGGTGCTCACCCTCGCCTTCGTGATCGTGTGCCGGCCGGAGCCCAGTGTGCTCCGGGCCGCCGCCTGTGGCCTCATCACCCTCCTCGCCATCGGCACCGGACGGCGTAGATCCCTGATCCCGGCGCTGGCCGCCGCAGTGCTGCTGCTCGTGCTGTACGACCCCTGGCTGGCGCGGAGTTACGGATTTCTGCTGTCGGTGCTGGCGACGGGGGCTCTGCTCACCCTCGGTCCCGTGTGGAGCGCCAGGCTGCAACGGCGCGGGGTGCCGCCCCGGCTCGCCGAGGTGCTGGCCGCGGCGTGCGCGGCGCAGGCGGTGTGTGCGCCGGTGGTGGCGGTGATGGCGGCCCGGGTCAGCCTGGTGGCGATCCCGTGCAACCTCCTCGCCGAACTGGCCGTGGCCCCGGCCACCGTCCTCGGCTTCGCCGCCCTGGCCGTCGCTCCGCTCGCGATGCCCGTGGCCGAACTGGTTGCCCAGGTCGCGGGCTGGCCCGCCGGGTGGATCGCCTGGGTGGCCAGGACCGGCGCGGCGCTGCCCGGGGCGGAGATCGGCTGGCCGGGCGGGTGGCGGGGCGGCCTCCTGCTGGCCGTCGTGACCCTGGTCGTGGTGGCGGCTGCCCACCGGGCCGGGCGTCACCCCTGGCTGAGTGCCGGCTGCGTGCTGCTCCTGTTGCTCGCCGTACTGCGCCCGCCGCCGGTCACGGGGCTGCTCACCGGATGGCCGCCGCGGGACTGGCAGCTCGTGCTGTGCGACGTGGGGCAGGGCGACACGACGGTGCTCGCGGCCGGCGAGGCGGGTACGGCGGTGGTCGTGGACACGGGCCCCGACCCGATGCTGGCCGACCGGTGCTTGCGACGTCTCGGCGTCACCAGGGTGCCGCTGGTCGTGCTCAGTCACTTCCACGCGGATCACGTGTCCGGGCTGCCCGGGGTGCTGCGTGGCCGGACGGTGGGGGCCATCCAGACCACGGCGCTGCCGGAGCCCCGGGAGCAGGCGGCGTTCGTGCACCGGACGGCGGCCGGGGCGGGGGTGCCGGTGACCGTGGCCAGGCCGGGCGAGCGGCGCCGCATCGGACCGCTCGACTGGCAGGTGCTCTGGCCACCCGCGCCCCCGCACCCCGCCCCCAGGGAGGCGAACGACGCGAGCGCCACCCTGCTCGTACGGATCCAGGACCCGGGCCGGGGTTCGGGCGAGGCGGACGGCGCCCTGAGTCTCCTGCTGCCCGGCGACCTCGAACCGCCCGCCCAACAGGGCTTGCTGCGGGCTCACCCCGCCCTTCCGCCGGTCGACGTCCTCAAGGTCGCCCACCACGGCTCGGCCCACCAGGACCCCGCGCTGCTCCGCCGGCTTGCGCCCCGGCTGGCCCTGGTCCCGGTGGGCCGGGACAACCCGTACGGTCACCCCGCGCCCGCCGCACTGGCCGCGCTCGACTCCCTCGGGGCGGTCGTGCTGCGCACGGACCGGGACGGCGCGATCGCGGTGACGGGAGCCGGGGACGGAATTCAGGCGGTGCCGCTGGGGAGCTGATTCCAGCCCAGTCCGCGGCACGTGACCATGCCCATGCCCGTGCCCATGCCCATGCCCATGCCCATGCCCGGGCCCATGCCCGGGCGACCTGTGCGGATGCCCACTGGGCGCGAGGGCATTTCCTGTCCACGAGACCTCTGCAACAAGCCCCAGGAAATTTCCTTCTGCGGGCAACGAGCCGACAGGCAGCGGATCCGGCGGAGCGGAATGCTCAATTCAGACCTCTGGGGACAGGCGCTGCCATCCCACCACCGACTGGCGCGTTTGCCTCGAACACCCCAAGAGTGATCGAATGTTCTTTCGTCAAAGGGTCGCTGCTCCGGCGGTTCGCCGTGCCTCGGCGCGCCCCTGCAGCAACGATTCGCACGGGGGTGCGCACCTCATGATCTCCCGCTGGCTCGGCCGACGTACGACCACCGGCAGCCAAGCCAACCCACTTGCCGGGTTCTCCGTCCCCGCTTCGGCCGGCCTCCTCAGCTGCCGGGTCCTCGACCCGGTCAGCGAGCCCGTCCGGCAGGCCGAGTTCGTCGTCACCGACGGCACGGGCCGCAGAGTCGTCGGGGGTGAGACCGACCCGTACGGCACGCTCGTCGCCGCCGTCCCCGCGGGTGACTACCGGCTCGCCGTCACGGCCGAGGGCTTCACGCCCTACCGCGGCAGCGCCACCGTCACGGAGAAGGGCCACTCCGGCCTCGGCGACATCTCCCTCCAGATCGCCGTCCCGCCGCAGCTCCCCGAGCCCGGCGACTGGGAGATCGACCTGATGCACTCCCAGATCAGCTTCTCCGCACGGCACATCGGCCTGGCCCGCATCCGCGGCAGGTTCAACAGTTTCGCGGGCGCCGTCCGGATCGGCGAGCGCATGGAGCAGTCCGCCATGCACGTCATCATCGACGTCAACTCCATCGACACCAACGTCAAGATGCGCGACGACCATCTGCGCGGCAAGGACTTCTTCGACGTCGCGAACTACCCGACGATGGAGTTCTACAGCGACCGGTTCGTGCACCGCGGCGGCAGCCGCTGGGCGGTCACCGGAGGGCTCACCCTGCACGGCGTCAGCCGCACCGTCACCCTCGACAGCCAGTACCTCGGCATGGGCAGCGGCATCCAGGGTGAGACCCGTGCCGCAGTCCACTCCACCGCCGAACTCCACCGCGAGGACTTCACCCTCACCTGGCAGACCATGCTCGGGCACGGCATCGCCGCCGTCGGATCCAGCATCGCCGTCGAGCTGGACATCCAGATCGTCCCCAAGAGCCCGGCCGCACCCGCGTCCTGAGCTCTCGACCGGCCCCTTCAGGAGCCCCGGGCATCCAAAGGCCGGGGCTCCCGGCGAGCGCCCGGAGGGGCGTCCGGAAGGCCCGCCCCACTCGCCCCCGCCCCACTCGCCCCCGGCGCCCCCCCCGGCGGCAGCCCCGGTGCCGCCGCCCCTAGGGAGCCTCCAGCCATCCCTCGTACTCCGCGGCCAGCCCGTCCAGTGCCGCGGGGTCGAGGCGGCTCCGGGGGTCCTCCACGACCACCAGCCACTGGGCGTCCTCGGCATCGTCCTCACCCGCCAGCGCGTCCCGTACGAGCTGGGGCTCCTCGTCCACCCCGAAACGGTCCGCCACCTCCCGCGCCACCTCCTCGGCGGCGTCCCGGTCCGGCAGTACCAACACATGGCGCACCTGGGCGCCTCGTACCTCGCTCACCCGCCCATTCTCCGGTACGGCGGCCGGTGCGGGAGCACTGTCAGTGGCCCGTGGGATGCTTGACCGCGATGGCCACCAGGAAGAATTCGACCGACGATCCGCTCGCCCCCGTCACCCTCGCCGTGGGTCAGGAGGACCTCCTCCTCGACCGCGCCGTGCAGGAGGTGGTGGCGGCGGCCCGCGCCGTGGACGCCGACACCGACGTACGCGACCTCACGCCCGACAGGCTGGAGCCCGGCACGCTCGCCGAGCTGACCAGCCCTTCGCTCTTCGCCGAGCGCAAGGTCGTCGTCGTGCGCAACGCGCAGGACCTCACCGCCGACACGATCAAGGACGTCAAGGGGTACCTCGCCGCCCCCGCCGAGGAGATCACCCTCGTCCTGCTGCACGCCGGCGGCGCCAAGGGCAAGGGCCTCCTGGACGCCGCCCGCAAGGCCGGAGCCCGCGAGGTCGCCTGTCCCAGGACGACGAAGCCGGCCGAGCGGCTGTCGTTCGTACGGTCGGAATTCAGGGCGCTGGGCCGTTCCGCCACGCCCGAGGCGGGCCAGGCGCTCGTCGACTCCATCGGCAGCGACCTGCGGGAACTGGCCAGTGCCGTCTCGCAGCTGGTCGCGGACGTCGAGGGCACCATCGACGAGGAGGTCGTCGGCCGGTACTACACCGGGCGGGCCGAGGCCTCCAGTTTCACGGTGGCCGACCGGGCGGTGGAAGGACGGGCCGCCGAGGCCCTCGAAGCGCTGCGCTGGTCGCTGTCGACGGGCGTGGCACCCGTACTGATCACCAGTGCGCTCGCCCAGGCCGTACGGGCCATCGGCAAGCTGGCGTCCGCCCCGCGCGGCGCCCGGCCCGGCGACCTGGCCCGGGACCTCGGCATGCCGCCGTGGAAGATCGACCGGGTGCGCCAGCAGATGCGCGGCTGGTCGGCGGACGGAGTCGGGGACGCCCTGCGGGCGGTCGCCGAGGCCGACGCGGGCGTCAAGGGCGGCGGGGACGACCCCGAGTACGCCCTGGAGAAGGCGGTGGTCGCAGTGGCCAGGGCGGCCAGGACCCGCAGCGCCCGCTAGCCTGCGCCGGCGGCGGTACACGGGGCCGCGGTCGGGGCAGCGGTGCGGGCGAGACCGCGACAGGGGCGGCGGAAACGCCGAGAACCCCGGTCCCGTCCTGGGGAAGGACTAAGGACCGGGGTTCCGGATCGAGCTGTTTCCACCGCGCCCGCGTGGCGAACGCGTTCGGTGCGCGGCGGGGGTGCCGGGTCAGGAGCGGTAGAGAGGGTCCGCTGGGTCCTGACTCAGGCGATTCACTACAGGTACCTCAGAGGTGACTGCTCAGCCCTGAAGGGTGGCGACCTTGGCAGCCAGCGCCGACTTCTTGTTGGCGGCGGCGTTCTTGTGGATGACACCCTTGCTCGCGGCCTTGTCGAGCGCACGGGAGGCGTCGCGAGCGGCCAGGGTGGCCTTCTCGACGTCACCGGCGACGATGGCCTCGCGGGCCTTGCGCACCGCGGTCTTGACCGAGGACTTGACGGCCTTGTTGCGCAGGCGCGCCTTCTCGTTCGTCTTGTTCCGCTTGACCTGGGACTTGATGTTCGCCACTGAAAGAGCCTTTACAGGTTCGATTTGGATCTCGATGTGCGTCCCCGTGACCCATGAAGGTCACCAGACACAGCTGCCCAGGCTACCAGCCGTCCGCCGACCGGCCCAAACCGGCCGCAGTCCCCCGGCCGTGGGACCATGGGAAGACTTCACAACTTCCGGACCGAGACGAGAACGACGCACGCGCGCGCCCGACGCACCCCGTCCCGCAGCGCGCGGAGCCGTCTTCTCAAGAATCAGGACCCTGCGTGCCCGCGACTCCTCTCCACGTGCCCGAGCCGAGCCGTACCGACCCGGCACTGCTCCGCAACTTCTGCATCATCGCGCACATCGACCACGGCAAGTCGACCCTTGCCGACCGGATGCTCCAGCTGACCGGTGTGGTCGACGTGCGGCAGATGCGCGCCCAGTACCTCGACCGCATGGACATCGAGCGCGAGCGCGGTATCACGATCAAGTCCCAGGCGGTCCGGCTGCCCTGGGCGCCCACCGAGGGCGAGGGCAAGGGGAGGACCCACGTCCTCAACATGATCGACACGCCGGGCCACGTGGACTTCACCTACGAGGTCTCCCGTTCGCTGGCCGCCTGCGAGGGCACGGTCCTGCTGGTCGACGCGGCGCAGGGCATCGAGGCGCAGACGCTGGCCAACCTCTATCTGGCGATGGAGAACGACCTCACCATCGTTCCGGTGCTCAACAAGATCGACCTGCCCGCCGCGCAGCCGGAGAAGTTCTCCGAGGAGCTGGCCAACCTCATCGGCTGCCAGCCCGAGGACGTCCTGAAGGTCTCCGCGAAGACCGGTGTCGGCGTGGACGCGCTGCTCGACCGCGTGGTGCGTGACGTGCCGCCCCCGGTCGGTGTCAAGGACGCCCCCGCACGCGCGATGATCTTCGACTCGGTCTACGACTCGTACCGGGGCGTCGTGACGTACGTCCGGGTGATCGACGGACAGCTCAACAAGCGCGAGCGCATCCGGATGATGTCCACCAACGCCACCCACGAGCTCCTGGAGATCGGTGTCTCCTCGCCGGAGATGACCCCCTCCGACGGTCTCGGTGTCGGCGAGGTCGGCTACATCATCACCGGTGTGAAGGACGTCCGGCAGTCCAAGGTCGGTGACACCATCACCTCCCTGCACCAGGGCGCCACCGAGGCGCTGGGCGGCTACAAGGACCCCAAGCCGATGGTGTTCTCGGGCCTGTACCCGCTCGACGGCTCGGAGTACCCGGACCTGCGCGAGGCCCTCGACAAGCTCCAGCTCAACGACGCCGCCCTGGTGTACGAGCCGGAGACCTCGGCCGCGCTCGGCTTCGGTTTCCGTGTCGGCTTCCTCGGCCTGCTGCACCTCGACGTGATCCGTGAGCGGCTGGACCGCGAGTTCGGCCTCGACCTCATCGCGACCGCGCCCAACGTGGTCTACCGCGTGGTCATGGAGGACGGCAGCGAGCACACCGTCACCAACCCGAGCGAGTTCCCCGAGGGCAAGATCTCGGACGTCTTCGAGCCCGTCGTACGCGCCACGATCCTCGCCCCCAGCGAGTTCATCGGCGCCATCATGGAACTCTGCCAGACCCGCCGCGGCACCCTCCTCGGCATGGACTACCTCTCCGAGGACCGCGTCGAGATCCGCTACACGCTGCCCCTCGCCGAGATCGTCTTCGACTTCTTCGACCAGCTGAAGTCCAAGACCCGCGGTTACGCCTCACTGGACTACGAGCCCACGGGCGAACAGTCGGCGGCCCTGGTCAAGGTCGACATCCTGCTGCACGGCGACCGGGTCGACGCGTTCTCCGCCGTCACGCACAAGGACGCGGCCTACGCGTACGGAGTACGGCTCGTCGCCAAGCTGCGTGAGCTCATCCCGCGTCAGGCCTTCGAAATCCCCATCCAGGCCGCCATCGGCTCCCGGGTCATCTCCCGCGAGACGATCCGCGCCATCCGCAAGGACGTTCTCGCCAAGTGCTACGGCGGCGACATCTCCCGCAAGCGCAAGCTCCTGGAGAAGCAGAAGGAGGGAAAGAAGCGCATGAAGATGGTCGGCAGCGTCGAGGTGCCGCAGGAGGCCTTCATCGCGGTTCTCTCCAGCGACGAATCCGGCGGCAAGGCCAAGAAGTAGCCGAGCGGTCCCCTGACCCCTCGGCCGGCCACGGGCCCGTCGCACTTCGGTGCGACGGGCCCGTCCGCGTCGTGGAGGTCCGTACGGTGCAGGTGCGCGCCGCATGGCGGGTGCGGGCCGGTCCGTTATCAAATGGAGGGTACGGGAGCCCTTACGCACCCAGCCCCGGCGCTCTAGTCTGATCACTGATCGTTTGTTACTCGCCAGTTAAATACCAGCCAGTCGCGCAGCAATGCCGCGGGCCCGGAGGACGTCGTGAGCGACACACAGACCTTGATCGAGAACCGGCCGCCGTCCGTGGCGGCTCTCTTCATTGAGCGCGTGGCTGCCACGCCGGACGGAGAGGCCTACCGGTACCCGGTGCCGCCCGCCGGCGGCAGTGGCCCCGACGAATGGCGCTCGCTGAGCTGGGGGCAGGCCGCGAAGCGGGTCTACGCCGTCGCGGCGGGCCTCCTGGACCTCGGGGTGCAGCCCGAGCAGCGGGTGGCGCTCGCCTCCAACACCCGGGTGGAGTGGATCCTCGCCGACCTCGGTGTGATGTGCGCGGGCGCCGCGACCACCACGGTCTACCCCTCCACGAACGCCGAGGAGAGCGCGTACATCCTCGCCGACTCCGAGAGCCGGGTGCTGATCGCCGAGGACGCCGCGCAGCTCGCGAAGGCCCGCGAGAAGCGCGCCGAGCTGCCGCACCTCGCGCACGTCGTCGTGGTGGAGGCCCAGGACGCGGTGGCGGCCGAGGGCGACCCGGAGGGCTGGGTGCTCTCCCTCGCCGACCTGGAGGCGCGCGGCGCCGCATACCTGGAGAAGCACCCGGACGCGGTCAAGGACCGGGTCGCGGCCATCACCTCCGGCCAGCTCGCCACCCTCATCTACACCTCCGGCACCACCGGCCGCCCCAAGGGTGTGCGGCTGCCGCACGACTGCTGGTCGTACATGGCCAAGGCGACCGTGGCGACCGGGCTGATCACCAAGGACGACGTTCAGTACCTGTGGCTGCCGCTGGCGCACGTCTTCGGCAAGGTGCTCACCTCCGGCCAGATCGAGGTCGGCCACGTCACCGCCGTCGACGGCCGCATCGACAAGATCATCGAGAATCTTCCGGTCGTCCAGCCGACCTACATGGCCGCCGTGCCGCGCATCTTCGAGAAGGTTTACAACGGGGTCGCCGCCAAGGCGCGGGCCGGCGGCGGCGCCAAGTACAAGATCTTCCTGTGGGCGGCGGGGGTCGGCCGCGAGTACGCGAAGGTCACCCAGGACAACTTCCGGCGCACCGGGCAGGCGACCGCGCCCTTCGCGCTGGACGCCAAGCACCGCATCGCGGACAAGCTGGTCTTCTCCAAGATCCGGGAGGCGTTCGGCGGCCGGCTGCGGGCCTGCGTGTCCGGCTCCGCCGCTCTCGCGCCGGACATCGGTTACTTCTTCGCCGGCGCCGGAATCCACATCCTGGAGGGGTACGGGCTGACCGAGTCCAGCGCGGCCAGTTTCGTCAACCCCGGAGAGGCGTACCGCACCGGCACCGTCGGCAAGCCGCTCCCCGGCACCGAGGTGCGGATCGCCGAGGACGGCGAGATCCTGCTGCGCGGCCCCGGCATCATGGAGGGCTACCACCAGCTGCCGGAGAAGACCGCGGAGGTCCTGGAGTCCGACGGCTGGTTCCACACGGGGGACATCGGCGAACTGTCCCCGGACGGCTACCTGCGGATCACCGACCGCAAGAAGGACATCATCAAGACCTCGGGCGGCAAGTACATCTCGCCCGCCGAGGTGGAGGGACAGTTCAAGGCGGTCTGCCCGTACGTCTCGAACATCCTGGTGCACGGCGGCGACCGAAACTTCTGCACCGCGCTGATCTCGCTCGACGAGCCGACGATCATGAGCTGGGCGCAGGAGCAGGGCCTCGCCGCGAAGACGTACGCCGAAGTGGTGGCGGCCCCGCAGACGCAGGCCCTGGTGGAGGGCTACGTGAAGGAGCTGAACGAGGGGCTCCAGCGCTGGCAGACCATCAAGAAGTTCCGGCTGCTGCCGCGCGACCTCGACGTGGAGAACGGTGAACTGACGCCCAGCCTCAAGCTGAAGCGCCCGGTCGTCGAGCGCGAGTACAAGCACCTCATCGACGAGATGTACGCGGGGAGCCGCGAGGCCTGATCCCGTACGGAGCTCTACTGCGGTGGGGGGGGGGGGGCGCGGACGGGGGGGCCCCGCGCGCCCCGGGGGGGCGCCCCCCCCGCCGGGCGCGCGCCCCCCCGGCCGCCCGGGGGGGCGCCCCCCGG
>NZ_JBHXRV010000018.1:55803-63582 GCF_042716745.1 Streptomyces sp. NPDC058663 | reverse complement strand
CTCCGCTTCCACCCAACCCCACCTTCCCGTGGAGCGTCGCGGGGGGCCCGTGGCCCCCCCGCCCCCGGGGGGGGGGGGGGGGGCCCCCCCCCCCCCCCCCCCCCCCCCCCCCCCCCCCCACCGCTGTTTCCGCACCCTGCCGGTGAAGCCGGCGGCCCCCTGTCGCCCGTGCGTGCGCACCTGGGTTCCCCGGGCGTACGAGGTGGCTCGTTCGTGGCGCATTGTGACCCACTTCGGTGACTCGGTGCTTATGGACGGGCTCGTTCTGTCACCCTGGTTGTCGTCAGCGGCGCATTGCGACAACGGTCAGGAGCCGCACCGTGACATTCATTCCGACCCAGCGGGACGAAGGCGCCCGTGAGACCGCCCCGCAGGCCGGGAGGTACGAGATCCAGTCCGAGGCCCGCACGAGCCTGCCCGGGAACGCACTGGCGCCCTCCGCCGCGCGGAAATTCGTCCGGGCCGCCGTCGCGGACTGGACGGGCACCGCCCTGCTGCCGGGCGACGACGGCATCGCCGGCCGGCTCGCCGACGACGCCGCCCTGGTCGTCAACGAACTCGTCACCAACGCGGTGGTGCACGCCGGCACCACCGTCGAGCTCGTGTGCCGCATCGACCGGCCGGATGCCCGGGGCGACGCCACCGTCCTGGTCGTGGAGGTCTCCGACCACCACCCCACCCGGGTGGTGCACCACCAGCCGCAGCGCCGCGAGAGGAGCGGCGCCCCGGAGCACGGTCGCGGCCTGCACCTCGTCGCCGGACTCGCCGAGAGCTGGGGCGTCACCTACCGCACCGGCCTCAAGACCGTCTGGGCCGCCCTTACCCTGGAGAACTGGCAGCAGCCGTCGGCCACGGCGGACGCACAGAGGGCCGGCCGCAGTGCCCTCACCTCCGAGCAGGCCCTCAGACGCGGACTGCTCACTGCCGAGCTCCTCGCCCCGCTGCCCCGGCGGACGGGCCGCGAGAAGGACCCCGACTGGATCAACCGGGGGGCCCTGTCGTTCCTGGCCGAGGCCTCCGACCTGCTGGCCGGACAGTTCGACCAGGACATGGTGGTCGCACTGGCGGCGCAGCTCCTGGTGCCCCGGCTGGCCGACTGGTGTGCCGTATGGCTCGATCCGGAGGGCGGCGGGCCGGCCGCGGAGCCGCGGCTCGCCCGGGTCTGGCACGCACACGAGGCCTGCACGGAAGAGCTGCGGGCCCTGTTGGAGAAGGAGCCGCCCCGGCTGCCGGACTCGGCCCGCGGCGGACCCGTGCCACTGCCGTGGCCGGCCGCGGCGGAGGGTGGCGGCGCCGGTGCGGTGCTCGCCTGCCGGATGGTGGTGGGCGGGCGCAGGGTCGGCATCCTGATGCTGGGCCGGGCCGGAATCGACCGCATCCCCGACGAGGTGACCTGCCTGATCGAGGACTTCGTCCGCCGGGTCGCGCTGGCCGTCGGCGCCGCCCGCCGCTACACCCAGCAGGCCAACATCTCCCACGTCCTGCAGCGGGCCCTGCTGCCCAGCAGGGTCGCGGAGATCCCCGGCGTGGCCAGCGCCCTCGTCTACGAGCCCCGCGGCGAGGGGCTGGCGGGCGGCGACTTCTACGACATCTTCCACCCGGCGGACGGCCGCTGGTGCTTCGCGCTCGGCGACGTGCAGGGAAACGGCCCCGAGGCCGCCGTGGTCACCGGGCTGGTGCGGCCCTGGCTGCGGCTGCTCGCACGCGAGGGCTACCAGGTCGCGGAGGTCCTCGACCGCCTCAACCGGCTGCTGCTCGACGACGCGACCGAGTCCGCGGACGCCGCGGCCCGGCTGGTCGCCGCAGCCGGCGGCCAGGAGCTCCCCGAGGGCCCGCAGGCCCGCTTCCTGTCGATGCTGTACGGGGAGCTGGTGCCGCTTCCGGCGGCGGAGGGCGGCGGGGTGCGCTGCACGGTCTCCAGCGCCGGACACCCCCTGCCGCTGGTGCTGCGGCCGGACGGCGAGGTGCGGGCGGCGGGCCGTCCTGGTGTGCTGCTCGGGGTGCTGGACGACGCCGTGTACGAGAGCGAGACGTTCGTGCTGGCACCGGGGGAGTCGCTGCTGAGCGTCACCGACGGAGTGACGGAGCGGCGCAGCGGGCGGGTGATGTTCGACGACGGCGACGGGCTGGCGGAGGTGCTGGCGGGCTGCGTGGGGCTGTCGGCACAAGGGGTCGCGGAGCGGATCACCCGGGCGGTGCACGCCTTCGACGCCGAGCCGCCGGACGACGATCTGGCCCTGCTGGTCCTGCGCGCGGAGTAGCGGGCGGGGCCGGGACGGAGGCCGGGCCCGGTGGCCGGAGCTTTGGGCCAGAGGGCGGACAATGGGGGCATGCCTTCTGTACTGCCTGACGGTGAGCCCATGCCCGAGGACGGGGCGCTGCCTCCCGACGCGCTGCGGGGGGCGGGGGAGCGGCCCCTCGGGTTCTATCTGCACGTTCCCTACTGCGCGACCCGCTGCGGCTACTGCGACTTCAACACCTACACCGCGACCGAGCTGCGCGGCTCCGGCGGGGCGCTCGCCTCCCGCGACAACTACGCGGCGACGCTCGTGGAGGAGGTGCGCCTTGCGCGCAAGGTCCTGGGCGACGACCCGAGGCCGGTGCGGACCGTGTTCGTCGGCGGGGGCACGCCCACGCTGCTTCCCGCGGGTGATCTCGTCACGATGCTGGGGGCGATCCGCGACGAGTTCGGCCTGGCCGAGGACTGCGAGGTCACGACGGAGGCCAATCCGGAGTCGGTGAACCCTGCGTACCTGGCGGAGCTGCGCGAGGGAGGCTTCAACCGGGTGTCGTTCGGCATGCAGAGCGCCCGGCCGCACGTACTGAAGGTCCTGGACCGTACGCACACCCCGGGCCGTCCCGAGGAGTGCGTCGCGGAGGCGCGGGCCGCCGGGTTCGACCATGTGAACCTGGACCTGATCTACGGCACGCCCGGGGAGTCGGACGCCGACTGGCAGGCGTCCCTGGACGCGGCCGTGGGGGCGGGGCCCGACCACGTCAGCGCGTACGCGCTGATCGTCGAGGAGGGCACTCAGCTGGCCCGGCGGATCCGGCGCGGCGAGGTCCCGATGACCGACGACGACGTGCACGCCGACCGCTACCTGATGACCGAGCAGGCCCTGTCCGCGGCCGGTTTCTCCTGGTACGAGGTGTCCAACTGGGCCACGTCCGACGCCGGCCGCTGCCTGCACAACGAGCTGTACTGGCGGGGCGCCGACTGGTGGGGGGCAGGTCCCGGTGCGCACAGCCACGTCGGTGGCGTGCGCTGGTGGAACGTCAAGCACCCCGGGGCCTACGCACAGGCCCTCGGCGACGGCCGCTCCCCGGGCGCCGGGCGCGAGGTGCTGTCGGACGAGGACCGGCGGGTCGAACGGATCCTGCTGGAACTGCGGCTGGTGGAGGGCTGTGAGCTGGCACTGCTGAAGCCCGCGGGGCTGGCCGCCGCGGAGAAGGCGGTAAGGGGCGGGCTCCTGGAGGACGGTCCTTACACCGAGGGACGTGCGGTGCTGACGCTGCGCGGCAGGCTGCTGGCGGACGCGGTGGTCCGGGACCTGGTGGACTGAAGCGGACTACGGCGCCGGTGCCGTGACGAAGTCGATCAGTTCCTCGACCCGGCCGAGCAGCTCGGGCTGGAGGTCGCGGTAGGAGCGGACCTTGCCCAGGATGTGCTGCCAGGCGGCGCCCGTGTTCTCCGGCCAGCCCAGGGAGCGGCACACGCCCGTCTTCCAGTCCTGGCCGCGGGGCACCACCGGCCAGCCGTGGATGCCCACCGAGGAGGGCTTCACGGCCTCCCACACATCGATGTACGGGTGCCCGACGACCAGCACGTGCGGGTCGGTCACCGACGCGGCGATCCGGGACTCCTTGGAGCCGGGCACCAGGTGGTCGACCAGGACGCCGAGCCTGGCCCCCTCGCTGGGGGCGAACCCGGCGACGATCGCGGGGAGGTCGTCGATTCCCTCCAGGTACTCGACGACGACGCCCTCGATGCGCAGGTCGTCGCCCCACACGCGCTCCACCAGTTCGGCGTCGTGGCGGCCCTCCACGTAGATACGGCCCGCCCTGGCCACGCGTGCGCGCGCGTGCGCGACGGCGAGGGAGCCGGAGGCGGTACGGGAAGGACGGGCCGGGGCGGCGCCGGCCGACGGCCTGACCAGGGTGACGGGCCTGCCCTCGTGGAGGAAGCCGGCCGGAGTCATGGGGAACACCCGGTGCTTGCCGAAGCGGTCCTCCAGGGTCACCGTGGGGCCCTCCGCGGTCTTCTCGGTACGGATCACCGCGCCGCAGAAACCGGTGGACACCTCCTCGATCACCAGGTCGGGCTCGGCGGGGAGTTCCGGGGCGGGCGTCGACTTCTTCCAGGGCGGGGTGAAGTCCGGGCTGTAGCTGCGCATTTGCCAAACGCTACAGGGGCGGGCGGGGGAGCGGCCCGCGGCACGGCACCTGCCCCCTGGGCCGCGCCCGGAAGCCATCCGCGCCCGCCCGGCCGGGAAAGCCACCCGCCCCCTGGCCGCGCCCGGAGGCCGCCCGTGCCGCCCGGCCGCGGAAGCCATCCGCCCCCGCCCGGCCACAGAGGACGCCCCGCCTAGACGCCGAAGCGGGCCGCCAGGGTGTCGCGTTGCGCGCGGACGAAGGCGGCGTCCACCGCGGCCCCGTGGCCGGGGACGTACACCGCGCTCTCGCCGCCCAGCGCGAGCAGCCGGTCCAGGGCTTCTGGCCAGCGCCCGGGGACGGCGTCGGGGCCCGCCTGCGGGTCGCCCGACTCCTCCACCAGGTCGCCGCAGAAGACCACCCCGGGGGCGCCGCCGACGCCGGGCACCAGGGCCACCAGGTCGTGGGAGCTGTGGGCGGGGCCCAGGCTGGCCAGCAGGACGGTGCGGCCGCCGCCCAGATCGAGGGTGCGCTCGCCGGACACCAGGTGCCGGGGGGCGGTCAGCAGTTCTGCGGCCTCGGCGGCGGCGCCCGGATCGACTCCCTGGCGTACCGCGTCGACGGCGATCGACTCGCGCTCCGAAGTGAGGAGCGTCTCCATGCCGGCGGCGGCGAAGACCTCCGCCCCCGCGAAGACACCCGTCCCCAGGACGTGGTCGAAGTGCGGATGGCTGAGCGCGATGTGCGTCACTCTGCGGCCCAGCAGCGCCTCGGCCCCGCGACGGATCCCGGCGCCTTCGCGCAGCGTCGAGCCGGTGTCGTACAACAGCGCCCCGTGCGCCCCTGCCACCAGGCCGACAGTGGCGTCCCAGCCCGGAAGCCGGAGCCGGGCGACACCCGGAGCGAGTCCTTCCCAGTCCGTGTCCGCGTCGGGCTCTTCCCCTTGAAAGTCCATACCGTGACGCTAGCGTGAGCAGTCGCCCTTGTTCGGGTGGCACCCCGCCGCCGTACACTGGCCCGGACAGTGGCTGGCACTCGTGCACGGGGAGTGCCAGGCGGGGCGGCGGGGAACACGCCCGTGGACGACCGACCGACCCGCACCAGGGAACAACACGGCTTGGAGGTGTGCGCGATGCTCAGTGAACGCAGACTTGAAGTGCTGCGCGCCATCGTCCAGGACTACGTCGGCACGGAGGAGCCCGTCGGCTCCAAGGCGCTCACCGAGCGCCATCAGCTCGGCGTCTCCCCGGCCACCGTCCGCAACGACATGGCGGCCTTGGAGGACGAGGGATTCATCGCCCAGCCGCACACGAGTGCCGGGCGCATCCCCACGGACAAGGGCTACCGGCTGTTCGTCGACCGGCTGGCGGGGGTCAAGCCCCTGTCCACGCCGGAGCGGCGGGCCATCCAGAACTTCCTGGACGCCTCCGTCGACCTCGACGACGTCGTCGCCCGTACCGTGCGGCTGCTCGCGCAGCTGACCCGGCAGGTGGCCGTCGTGCAGTACCCGTCCCTGACCAGGTCGACGGTGCGGCATGTGGAATTGCTCTCACTTGCCCCCGCGCGGCTGATGCTGGTGCTGATCACCGACACCGGCCGCGTCGAGCAGCGCATGATCGACTGCCCGGCGCCGTTCGGCGAGACGTCTCTGGCGGATCTGCGGGCGCGGCTCAACAGCCGGGTCGTCGGCCGCCGTTTCTCCGACGTACCGCAGCTGGTGCAGGAACTTCCCGAGTCGTTCGATCCGGAGGACAGGGGAACCGTCTCGACGGTTCTGGCGACTCTTCTGGAGACGCTCGTGGAGGAGACCGAGGAACGGCTGATGATCGGCGGCACCGCCAATCTCACCCGCTTCGGCCATGACTTCCCGCTCACCATCCGCCCCGTTCTGGAGGCGCTGGAGGAGCAGGTGGTTCTGCTGAAGCTGCTCGGTGAGGCGACCGAGTCCGGTATGACCGTACGTATCGGGCACGAGAACGCCCATGAAGGACTCAGTTCTACGTCCGTGGTCGCAGTCGGCTACGGTTCGGGCGACGAGGCAGTCGCCAAACTAGGCGTGGTCGGACCGACCCGCATGGACTACCCCGGAACGATGGGAGCGGTACGCGCAGTGGCACGTTACGTCGGACAGATCCTGGCGGAGTCGTAAGTGGCCACGGACTACTACGCCGTTCTCGGCGTGCGCCGCGACGCTTCCCAGGACGAAATCAAGAAGGCGTTTCGGCGTCTTGCGCGTGAGCTTCACCCGGACGTCAATCCGGATCCGAAGACTCAGGAGCGCTTCAAGGAGATCAACGCCGCCTACGAGGTGCTGTCGGACCCGCAGAAGAAGCAGGTCTACGACCTCGGCGGCGATCCGCTGTCCCAGTCGGGCGGCGGCGGGGCCGGCGGCTTCGGCCAGGGCGGCTTCGGCAACTTCTCCGACATCATGGACGCCTTCTTCGGTACGGCCTCGCAGCGCGGACCGCGCTCGCGGACCCGCCGCGGCCAGGACGCCATGATCCGCCTGGAGATCGACCTCAACGAGGCGGCCTTCGGCACCACCAAGGAGATCCAGGTCGACACCGCCGTGGTGTGCACGACCTGCAGTGGCGAGGGCGCGGCCCCCGGCACCTCCGCGCAGACCTGTGACATGTGCCGCGGCCGCGGTGAGGTCTCGCAGGTCACCCGGTCGTTCCTCGGCCAGGTCATGACGTCGCGGCCCTGCCCGCAGTGCCAGGGCTTCGGCACGGTCGTGCCCACGCCGTGCCCGGAGTGCGCCGGCGACGGCCGCGTACGGTCGCGTCGCACGCTCACCGTGAAGATCCCTGCCGGTGTCGACAACGGCACCCGCATCCAGCTCGCGGGCGAGGGCGAGGTCGGCCCCGGCGGCGGCCCCGCAGGCGACCTGTACGTGGAGATCCACGAGCAGCCCCACCAGACCTTCCAGCGGCGCGGCGACGACCTGCACTGCACGGTGACCATCCCGATGACGGCGGGCGCGCTCGGCACCAAGGTGCCGCTGGAGACCCTCGACGGCGTCGAGGAGATCGACATCAGGCCCGGGACGCAGTCGGGCCAGTCGGTGCCGCTGCACGGGCGAGGCGTCACGCATCTGCGCGGCGGCGGCCGGGGCGACCTGATCGTGCACGTCGAGGTGCTCACCCCGACCAAGCTGGACCAGCAGCAGGAGGACCTGCTGCGCCAGCTGGCCAAGCTGCGCGGCGAGGAGCGGCCCCAGGGCCAGTTCCAGCCGGGACAGCAGGGACTGTTCTCGCGGCTGAAGGACGCTTTCAACGGCCGGACCTGAAATCGGGCGGGCTGCGGCAGGGGCGGGGGCCGGGCGGGGGGTGCAGCAGCCGGCCCGGTGGGTTAGGGCGGGGGCGCGGGGGCGGAGGGGGGGGGGGGGCAGGGGGGGGGTGACGGCGG
>NZ_JBHXRV010000018.1:0-55793 GCF_042716745.1 Streptomyces sp. NPDC058663 | reverse complement strand
GGGCGGACCGGGGGCGCCCCCCCCCGCCCCTGTTCGATTCGGCGGGGACCGCCGGGCGTGAAACGATGCGGACATGTCTGTTGAGTCCCGGGTGATTCCCGCGCTGGGGGAGCTGTGCCGGCGGGGGATCGTCGCCGCGCCCATGGCCGGCGGGGTCTCCCGCCCCGAGCTGGCCGGTGCCGTGTCCGAGGCGGGCGGGCTCGGTTTCCTCGCCGCGGGGTACAAGACCGCCGACGGGATGTACGAGGAGATCAAGCAGCTGCGCGCGCTGACCTCCAAGCCCTTCGGCGTCAATCTGTTCATGCCGCAGCCCGCCGCCGACCCCTCCGCCCTCGACCTGTACCGGCAGCAGCTCACAGGGGAGAGCGCCTGGTACGAGACGCCGGTCGACGAACAGGACGAGGGGCGCGGCACCGACGACGGGTACGAGGCCAAACTGGCCCTCCTCGTCGACGACCCGGTGCCCGTGGTGTCCTTCACGTTCGGCTGCCCCTCCCGGGACGAGCTCGACGCCCTCGCCCACGTGGGCACCTTCACCGTGGTCACGGTGACCACTCCCGAGGAGGCACAGGCCGCCGAGTGGGCGGGAGCCGACGCGGTGTGCGTCCAGGGCATCGAGGCGGGCGGCCACCAGGGAACCCACCGCGACGACCCGCAGGCCGACGGCACCAGCGGGCTCGGGCTGCTGTCGCTGGTGACGCAGGTCTGCGAGACCGTACAGCTGCCGGTGATCGCCGCGGGCGGGCTGATGCGCGGGGCGCAGATCGCCGCCGTACGGGCGGCGGGGGCGGACGCGGCGCAGCTCGGGACGGCGTTCCTGGCGTGCCCGGAGTCCGGGGCGCACGCGATGCACAAGCAGGCGCTGAAGAATCCCCTGTTCGTACGGACGGAACTCACCCGCGCGTTCTCCGGGCGGCCCGCACGCGGCCTGGTCAACCGTTTCATGCGTGAACACGGCCCCTACGCGCCGTCGGGGTATCCCGAGGTGCACTTCATGACGGCGGGCCTGCGCAGCGCCGCCGCGCGCGTGGGCGACGCACAGGGCATGGCGCTGTGGGCGGGGCAGGGGCACCGGCTGGCCCGGGACCTGCCTGCGGGCCGTCTTGTGCAGGTGCTCGGCGCCGAGGCGGACTCGGCGTGGACGGAAATGGCATTGAGGAGGCCGACGTCATGACGGCACCGGTGTTCGTGGTGGAGAGCGTGCCCCGGGGCGGCGAGTACGTCCTGGAGGGGCCCGAGGGGCGCCACGCGGTGTCCGTACGGCGCCTGAGGGCGGGCGAGGACGTCGTTCTGGCCGACGGGGCGGGGAACGGCGCCGAGGGCGTCGTCGTCGCCGCGGAGGGCAAGGACCGGCTCGTCGTGAAGGTCACAGGGACCCTCGTCGAGGACGAGCCCCGGCCGCGGATCACCGTCGTCCAGGCCCTCCCCAAGGGCGACCGGGGAGAACTGGCCGTCGAGACGATGACGGAGACCGGGGTGGACGCCGTCGTGCCGTGGCAGGCGGCCCGCTGCATCACCCAGTGGAAGGGCGAGCGGGGCGCCAAGTCGCTCGCCAAGTGGCGGGCCACCGCCCGCGAGGCGGGAAAGCAGTCGCGCAGGCTCCGCTTCCCGGAGATCGCGGACGCGATGAGCACCAGACAGGTGGCCTCCCTGCTGGCCGCCGCGGACTTCGCCGCCGTACTGCACGAGGACCGGGACGCCGACAGCGGTGCGCTGGCGGTCGCCGAGCTGCCGCGGCAGGGCAGCATCGTGCTGGTCGTCGGACCCGAGGGCGGAGTCTCGCCCGAGGAACTGGCGGCGTTCGCGGCGGCGGGGGCCAAACCGTACCGGCTGGGCCGCAGCGTGCTGCGGACCTCCACGGCCGGCACCGCTGCCACCGCGCTCCTGCTGGGGCGCACCGGACGGTGGTCCTGAGCCACCGGGCACACACCATCGGGGGGCTGGACGAGGGAGAGCGACATGGAACTCGCACAAGTACGGCTGCTGGTGTCCGACTTCGCCGCCTGCTACCGCTTCTACGGTGAGGTGCTCGGCCTGAAACCCCAGTCGGGGTACGAGAACGGGCCCTGCGAGAAGTTCTCGCCGTCGGTGGGCTCCGCCGGCATCGCCCTCCAGGACCGGGCCGTGATGGCCGAACTGCTGGGGGAGCTGTCTCAGGAACCGGCGGGCCACAGGTCGTTCGTGGTGCTGCGGGTCGACGACCTCGACCGGTACTGCGCCGAGATCACCGGGCGCGGTGCGGTGCTCGTGCACGGGCCGGTGGCGATGACCGAACGCATGCGGGCCGCCCACCTCAAGGACCCCGAAGGCAACCTGGTGGAGCTCCAGGAGTGGTTGCTGCTCGGCGGCTGAGCCGCCGTACGCCCCGCGGCGCCGCGACGGCCGGGCCGGCTGTGCCGCGGCGCCGCGGGCGACCTGGCCGACCGCCCCGGGCGCCGCTCAGGTGCCGCAACAGGGCTGTGCGCCGGGGCCCTTCGGTGAGAAGCTGCCTCCGTCGGGGCCGCCGCGGTGCTCAGCGGGTGCCGGCGCGGCCACGCGCGCGTGGCCGCGTTCCGCCGCGCGCCGGGAACGGCGTCGTAGCGCGCCGGTGAACGCGGCACATACCTAGGGCGTACCCATCAGGGGAATTAGGTGTACGGATCTCCGGTCCGCTGGGGCGCGCGGCGGGGCCGCGGCCGGTCACAGTGGGCGCATGCCTCCCGCATACGGCCTCCCCGTTTCCCGTACCCCCCACGAGCCGGCCCTCGGTGACCTTCTCGAACTGCTCGTCGAGACAAGGCTGGTGACCCTCACCGGACCCGCCGGGGTCGGCAAGTCGCACTTGGCGGCCCGCGCCGCCGAAGCCGTCACGGACCTCCCCGTCCACCGTGCCGACCTCTCCGACTGTGCCGACGCGGCCCTGGTGCCGCAGACCGTCGCCGCCGCCCTGCACGCCGGTACGGCGCCGGGCACCGGCACCGACCCCATGGAGGCGGTGCTGCGCCTGCTCGCCGGGCGGCGCGGGCTGCTCGTCCTGGACACCTGCGAGCACGTCCGGGCCGGCTGTGCCTACCTGGTGGGCAGACTGCACGACGCGTGCCCCGGCCTGCAGATCCTGGTGACCAGCCGCACCCCGATCGGGGTGCCCGACGAGCAGTGCATCCGGCTGCGCCCGCTCTCGCGCGAGCAGACCATCGAACTGCTCCGCGAGAAGGCCGCGGTGCAGGGAGTCGACCTGCCCGTCTTCTGGACCAGGCTGCTCGCCGAACGTCTCGACGGCGACCCGCTGAGCGTGCTGCTCGCCGCCCGCACCCTCGGCAGGTCCGCCACCCCGCAGCAGCTGTACGGCAGCCTGTGCGAGCCGGGGGCACGGTTCGGGGTGCTGATACACGGTCCCAAGCAGCCCGCCCGGCACAGCACCCTGCTGCGCGCCATCGCCTGGAGCCACGACCTGTGCGGGCGGGCGGAACGGCTGCTGTGGGCGCGGCTGTCGGCGTTCGCCGGTAACTTCACCGCCGAGCAGGTCCAAACGGTCTTCGCGAGCGACGGCGAACTGGCCGCGCTGATCGACGCGTCGGTGGTGCTGTCCGAGGACGACGGCACCTACCGGCTGCCGTTGGCGCACCGCGAGTACGGGCAGCTGCTGCTGGAGGGGCTGGGCAGGCCGTAGCAGCCGGACGCGCGCGGCCGTCGCGGACGCCCCGACGGCGCACCCCGGCTGCGCCTGGCGCACCTGCTGCCCGACGACGCCGGGCAGGGGAGCGCGGCGGTCGCCGAAGCCGCCGTGGCACTCACGCACGCGCCCGGGGACGTGAACGGCGAGGGAACTGATGGCGCGGGCCGTGGGAGGCCCCGCAGCCCCCAGCGCCCCGCAGGAACTCGCAGCTGCGCAGGCCCCGGCGGCCCCGCAGCCCCGCGGCCCCGCAGGCCCCGCAGCCCCGCAGGCCCCGTGGTGCCGGCTGCCCCGGCCGCCGGGAGGATCCGGCGGATAGCATGCGCGGTGTCCGATCAACGAAGCCACGAGGGGAGCCCGACATGGCAGATGAAGCGCAGGCCGACTGCCTGTTCTGCAGGATCGTCGCCAAGGAGATTCCGGCGACGGTCGTGCGCGAGAGCGAGACCACGCTCGCGTTCCGCGACATCAACCCGCAGGCGCCCACCCACGTCCTGGTCATCCCCAAGGTGCACCATCCGGACGCCGCCTCCCTGGCCGCTGCCGAGCCGGGAATCGCGGCGGACGTACTGCGCGAGGCCGGCGAGGTCGCCTTCGACGAGGGCGTCGCGGAGAGCGGCTACCGCATCATCCTCAACACGGGCTCCGGCGCGGGCCAGACCGTCTTCCACGCGCACGCGCACGTGCTCGGGGGACGCGGCCTCACCTGGCCGCCCGGATAGGGCGCCCGGTACCTCCCGTGTCCGCTCGCGAGCTCGTCGTCCTCGGCACCGCCAGTCAGGTCCCCACCCGCCGCCGCAACCACAACGGCTACCTCCTGCGCTGGGACGCCGAGGGCATCCTCTTCGACCCCGGCGAGGGCACCCAGCGCCAGATGCTGCGCGCCGGGGTCGCCGCCCACGACATTCACCGGATCTGCGTCACGCACTTCCACGGCGACCACTCGCTGGGGCTCGCCGGAGTCATCCAGCGCATCAACCTCGACCAGGTGCCGCACCCGGTCACCGCGCACTACCCGGCCTCGGGGCAGCACTTCTTCGAGCGGCTGCGGTACTCCACCGCCTACCGGGAGACCGTGCGGCTGACCGAGGCCCCGGCCGCCGCCGACGGGGTGCTCGCCACCACGCGCGCGTACACCCTTGAGGCGCACAAGCTGTCGCACCCGGTGGAGAGTTACGGCTACCGGCTCGTCGAGCCCGACGGCCGGCGCATGCTGCCGGAGAAGCTGGCCGAGCACGGCATCTCGGGCCCGGACGTCGGACGCCTCCAGCGGTTGGGTTCGCTCAACGGAGTCGACCTCCTGGACGTCAGTGAGGAACGGCGCGGACAGCGTTTCGCGTTCGTCATGGACACCCGGCTGTGCGACGGCGTGCACGCGCTCGCCGAGGGGTGCGACATGCTCGTCATCGAGTCGACGTTCCTCGACGAGGACGTTCGCCTCGCGCAGGACCACGGCCATCTGACGGCGGGCCAGGCGGCGGCGGCCGCCCGGGACGCGGGTGTGCGGCACCTGGTCCTGACGCACTTCTCGCAGCGCTACAGCGAACCGGAGGAGTTCGAGAGGCAGGCCCGCGCGGCCGGTTTCGAGGGCGAACTGACGGTCGCGGAGGACCTGATGCGGGTGCCGGTGCCGAAACGGGCGTGACCCCGCGGGGCCCCTGTCGCGGCCGTGCCCCGGAACTTCCTCGTCCGGGCGTACGGCGGCCTAGCGTGCTTGTCATGACCTCGATCAGGCTGTGGCGCCCGGTGGTGTGTGCACTCGCGGCCGCCGCATTGCTCGTCCCGCAGTCGGCCGCGGCACAGGGTCCTGCCCTCGCCGCCCCGGCACCGTCGGCACCGGCACCGTCCGATCCCCAACGGTTCGTATCAGCACCGTACGCACCGGCACGGCCCGCCGCGGCTCCTCCCGCCGCGGCGCCGGACCGCCCCTCCTACGACGTACGCCTGCGCAGCAACGCGGACGGTTCGCGCTGGAAGGGCCGGCAGACGGTCTCCTTCCGCAACTCCGCCCGCGCTCCGTTGCGGTACGTCGACGTACGGCTGTGGGGCAACGGCCACCCGGACGCCGGTTGCGGCTCTCCGGGGAAGCCGTCACCGGTGAAGGTGAGCAGGGTCGCCGGGGGCACCGCACACCCGCTCGCCGTCCGCTGCAGCGCCCTGCGCATCGACCTGCGCGAGCCGTTGCCGCACCGCGCCCGTACGGCCGTCTCCTTCGACGTGTCGATCGCCGTCCCCGACCGCGTCCACCGATTCGGCAGGGACGGCGCACACCACTTCCTCGGCAACGCCCTGCCGCTGCTGTCCGTGCAGGACGCGAAGGGCCGCCACCTCGACCCCGACGTCGGCTTCGGCGAGAGCTTCTACACGCTCGCCGGGGACTTCCGGGTGGCGCTCGACCACCCCAGTGCGCTCAAGGTCCCCGCCACCGGCGCCACCACCCGCCGGGCGAGCACCTTTGGCCGTACCGTCAGCACGAGCACGGCGCGCGGGGTGCGGGACTTCGCCTGGGCCGCGGGACCGTTCGGGACGAAGTCGGTGACGTCGCCCGGCGGGATCACGCTGCACGCGTACTGGACCGCTGCCACCCCGGCCACTGGCGTTGCCGACAACCTGAAGAACGTGGCCGGCTCCGTCGACGAGTTCGGCAAGCGCTTCGGCCGCTATCCGTACGGCGAACTCGACCTCGTCATGAGCGACGCCCTCGACGACTTCGGCAGCATGGAATTCCCCGGTTTTCTTCTGCTGTGGACCGAATCGGAGGGCTTCGCGGCCGCGCACGAGGTCGCTCATCAGTGGTGGTACGCCATCGTCGGCAACGACCAGTTCTCCGCGCCCTGGCTGGACGAATCGTTCGCCCAGTACGCGAGCGAGCTGTACCACGGCGACGACACCACCACCTGCTGGGCCGACCTCGGTCCCTGGCCCAGCGACACGGCCGCCCTCACCCGCTCCATGGCCTACTTCGCCGACGGCCACCGCCGCGAGTTCGGCCACGTCGTCTACCAGCGCGGCGCCTGCGCCCTGCACGACCTGGAGCGCACTCTCGGAACTCCCGCCATGGCCGGCATGCTGCGCACGTACGTGCGGGACCACTGGCTCGGCGTCTCCACGACCGCCGGCTTCACACGCGCCGCGCAGGCGGCGACCACCAAGGACCTCGGCCCCTTCTGGAAGGAACACCGGATCCACTGACGCCGGGCCGCCCCCACCCCGAGCCCTCGATCCTCCGCTCCCCGATCCCCGCTCCCCGCCCCCCCGGCCCCCTGCGTCCGGCCCGCCACCACAGGGCCCCCGGCAGCATCCGTCCGCAGGGCTCAGACCTCCGCCCCCGCCCGTACGCGCTCCCGCTCCGCCCCGCGCGCCTGCGGCACGCGCGCGGAGCGCGGGGCGGTGCGGACGAACGGGGAGCGGACCCGCCGGGTGAGCGGCCGCAGGGAAATCTCCGCGACCTCCTGCTCCGCCGCCCCCACCTGCGGGACGTGCCCGGCCGGAGCACCCGTCGTACCGGCGAGTACGGCCACCGGAGCACCGCCCCTGCGGCGTACCGCACCCGCCACCAGCGGACGCCCGCCCGTGTGCAGCGCGACCGCCGTCATCGGCATCGCGGTCAGCAGCAGGACGCCGCCGAGCACCAGACCCATCACGGGGAAGCCCGCCCACGCCGACAGCAGACTGCCCGCCACCGGCCCGCAGGCGACCCCCAGCGACGACGCCGAACCGGCGAACACCGCCCACCGGCCGCGCGGGTCCATCGAGGCGGCGAGCCCGATCAGGTACGACAGCACGACCGGGTAGAACGCGTTCCACAGGATCTCGCCGGACGCGAAGGACACCGGGCCCGTCGCCGACGAACTCACCGCGACGCACAGCGCGATGGCCACCGTCCCGCAGCCGACCGGAACCGCCCTTCCCAGCCGCGAGCCGAGTGCGCCCGCCGCGCTCACTCCGGCCAGGCCTGCCCCCAGGCCGGCGGCGAAGACCACACCGACAGCCACCTCGGACAGGCCCGCCTGGACAGTGCCTATCCGGTTGCTGACCCCCCACAGGGCGTTCTGGCTGAGGGACCAGCAGAGCATGGCCGCAGCCAGCACCAGACCGGACCGCAGGTGCGGCAGCCGCGACGGGTGCGCGGCGGCCGCCCCGAGCACCTCGAGAGGCGCCCGCGGTACGCCGGTGGAATGTGCTGCGTCCGCACTGTGCAGCCGCCCCGTGGCGGGCCAGACCAGCGCGGCGATCAGCGCGAGTGCCACGAACGGCGGGCGGTGGCCGCCGTCCAGGTGCGGCACCGACAGATAGAGCGCGCCCGCCGTCGCCGACACGCTCAGCAGGCCCAGGACGGACGCCCGGTGGGGGTTGGTGGCGGCGGCGATTCCGGCGGCCGCCACTGCCGTCGCCGTACCGGAGCCGAAACCGCCCAGCGCACAGCCCGCCACGACGGCGGGGACGGCCGAGGACAGCGCGGCGCAGCCGTAGCCCAGCAGCATCAGCAGCAGACCGGTACGGGCCGCCCGGCGCGGGCCGGTGCGCTGCACCCGGGACGCCAGGGTGAAGCCGGCCGCGGCCGAGCACAGCAGCAGCGTGCTGCCGACCAGGCCGGCCCCGGCGGGGGACAGACCCAGCCCGGAACCGAGCCGCCCGACGAGGGTCGGCAGCAGATAGGAGGCGAGATAGCCGGCGGTGAAGACAGCGACGAGCGGCCACAGGGCGCGAGGGCACGCGAACAGGGCGCGAAAGCGCGAGAACACGGGCATTCCTGGAGGAGACGTGCGTGATGACAGGACGTCATGACGGCCATGGAGAAAGGGGGTGGGGCGACCGTCGACGGACAGGAACGCGGCCCAATTCTTATCAAGCGCGCCGACCGCAGGAAAAGGGCAGGTGGGATGTGAGCTGGGACACATTGTGTTTGGTGTTGAGCAGGCCGGGTATTCGTCGTGCTCCGCCGGGTGGGTGCGGCCTCTTTGGCGCGCCGTCACGCCCTGTTCGCGGAGCTCCGCCGGTGACGGCCGATCGTGCACACTGGCCGCGAAACGACGGTGTGCCGGGCAGACGCGCACCGCACCACGACAAGGGCAGCACACGCACCGCACCACGGGGAGCGCAAGTGAGCACGCACCACCACCACGGTGACCACCACGGCGAGAAGGTCACCCCGGGCGCGCCCGCCCACGACGGGCACAAGCACGACGAGCACATGCGCGACGACCACAGGCGCGACGGGCACGAGTGCGACGACCACATGCACGACGGGCACAAGCGCCACGAGCACATGCGCGACGGGCACGAATGCGACGAGCACGGTCACGGCGGGCACGGCGGCGGACACAGACACGGCGGGCACGCCCGCGACAAGGCAGGCCACGACGCGCCCGCCACCGACAGGGTCGACCCCCTCGACGGTCTGCGCACGCCCGGCGGTCCGTGCTGCGACGTGTTCCTCACCGGCACGGTCTTCCTCGACATCATCTTCACGGGTCTCGACAGCGCTCCCGTGCGCGGCACCGAGTCCTGGGCGCGCGGCATGGGATCCAGCCCCGGCGGCGTCGCCAACATGGCCACCGCCCTGGCCCGCCTGGGCCTGCGCACCGCCCTCGCGGCGGCCTTCGGCGACGACCACTACGGCGAGTACTGCTGGGACGCGCTCGCCGACGGCGAGGGCATCGACCTCGGGATGTCCCGCACAGTGCCCGGCTGGCACTCCCCGGTGACCGTCTCCATGGCGTACGAGGGCGAGCGCACGATGGTCTCCCACGGCCACGAGGCCCCGCCGCCCGGCGGCCCCGCACCCTTCCCCGCCTGCCCGCCACGCGCGCGTGCCGCGATCGCCTCCCTGGTGCCCGGCCACCGGCAGCGGTGGGTGGAGTCCGCAGCCCGCAACGGCGCCCGCGTCTTCGCCGACGTGGGCTGGGACGACACCGGGCGCTGGGACCTGGCGGGACTCGCTGACCTGGAGCACTGCGAGGCCTTCCTCCCCAACGCCGAGGAGGCCATGCGCTACACCCGCACCGACTGCCCCCGCACGGCCGCCCACCGGCTTGCCGAGAAGGTTCCCCTCGCCGTCGTCACCCTCGGCGCGGAGGGTGCGTACGCGGTGGACGGGGCGAGCGGCGAGAGCGCCGAGGTGCCCGCCATCGCCGTCGAGGCGCTGGATCCGACGGGGGCGGGGGACGTCTTCGTCGCCGGATTCGTCACCGGCACCCTCGCGGGCTGGCCCCTCGCCGACCGCCTCGCCTTCGCCGGGCTCACCGCCGCCCTCTCCGTGCAGGAGTTCGGCGGTTCGCTCTCCGCGCCCGGCTGGGCGGAGATCGGCGCCTGGTGGCAGCAGGTGCGCGGGTACGAGGCCCAGGACCAGGAGGCGCTGCGCCGGTACGCATTCCTGGAGGAACTGCTCCCGGCGGACGCCAGGCCGTGGCCGCTGCGCAGGGCGGTGCCGACCATCGGCTTCCGGGCCTGAGCCCCTGCTGCCCCGGGGCCTGAGCCCCTGCTGCCCCGAGAGCTCCGGAACTCCCGTGCCGGCGGCTCCGAAACAGTTCGAAGGTAAAACCCCTCGGTGTTGTCAGCGGTGAGTCGTACGCTGGGAACCCAGAGGTTGTCGAGCAGCGAGAACCCTGCAACGGGAGGTATGTGCAGGCCACAGTGCCGGCCCATGACTCAGACACCCACACAGCCGCCGCAGTCCCGCGCCGAGTTCAAGATCCCGGCCACTCACCCGATGGTGATGGTGCTCGGATCCGGCGACGCACTGCTGCGCGTGATCGAGAAGGCCTTCCCGGCGGCCGACATCCACGTCCGGGGCAATGAGATCAGCGCTACGGGGGAACCGGCGGAAGTCGCCCTGATCCAGCGGCTGTTCGACCAGATGATGCTGGTGCTCCGCACCGGGCAGCCGATGACGGAGGACGCAGTGGAACGCTCGATCGCCATGCTCAGGGCGAGCGGCAACGGCAAGGGCGACGGAACCAGGGACGGCGGGGCCGTCACCGAGACCCCCGCCGAGGTGCTCACCCAGAACATCCTCTCCAGCCGCGGCCGCACCATCCGCCCCAAGACGCTCAACCAGAAGCGGTACGTCGACGCCATCGACAAGCACACCGTCGTGTTCGGCATCGGCCCCGCCGGCACCGGCAAGACGTACCTCGCCATGGCGAAGGCGGTCCAGGCGCTCCAGTCCAAGCAGGTCGACCGGATCATCCTGACCCGTCCCGCCGTCGAGGCGGGCGAGCGTCTGGGCTTCCTCCCCGGCACCCTCTTCGACAAGATCGACCCGTATCTGCGCCCGCTCTACGACGCGCTGCACGACATGATGGACCCCGAGACCATCCCCCGTCTGATGGCGGCCGGGACCATCGAGGTGGCCCCCCTGGCGTACATGCGCGGACGCACGCTGAACAGCGCGTTCGTCGTACTGGACGAGGCGCAGAACACCAGCACCGAGCAGATGAAGATGTTCCTCACCCGGCTCGGCTTCGACTCGAAGATCGTCATCACCGGTGACGTCACCCAGGTCGACCTGCCGAACGGCACGAAGAGCGGTCTGCGCCAGGTCCAGGACATCCTCGGCGACGTCCCGGACATCCATTTCTCCCGGCTCACGTCCGAGGATGTCGTCCGGCACAAGCTCGTCGGCCGTATCGTCGACGCGTACGAGCAGTACGACAGCCGCAACGAGCAGCAGGGCCGGGGCGGCACGAGAGGGAAGTAGAGCACCAGCGCACCATGTCGATCGACGTCAACAACGAGTCCGGAACCGAGGTCGACGAGCAGGCGATCCTCGACATCGCCCGCTACGCCCTGACCCGGATGCGCATCCACCCGCTCTCCGAACTCTCGGTGATCGTCGTGGACACCGACGCCATGGAGCAGCTCCACATCCAGTGGATGGACCTCCCCGGTCCGACCGATGTCATGTCCTTCCCGATGGACGAACTGCGTCCGCCGGCCAAGGACGACGAGGAGCCCCCGCAGGGGCTCCTCGGTGACATCGTGCTCTGCCCCGAGGTCGCCGAGCAGCAGGGCAAGGACGCCCCCACCGAGCACTCCATGGACGAGGAGCTCCAGCTCCTCACCGTGCACGGCGTGCTGCACCTCCTCGGTTACGACCACGAGGTGCCCGAGGAGAAGACCGAGATGTTCGGTCTGCAGGCGGCCATCGTCGACGGCTGGCGGGCGGAGAAGGGCTTCACCGGTCCCTCCCCGGCGCCGACCGTCTCATGAGCGCCCAGCTGATCCTCGGTGCCGTCGCCCTGGTCGTCGTGGCCTGGCTGGCCGCGTGCGCGGAGGCCGGTCTCGCCCGCGTCTCCACCTTCCGCGCGGAGGAGGCGGCCCGGGCGGGCAGGCGCGGCAGCGCGAAGCTCGCCCAGGTCGCCGCCGACCCCACCCGTTATCTGAACGTGGCACTGCTGGTGCGCGTCGCCTGCGAGATGGCGGCGGGCGTCCTGGTCACGTACGGCTTCCTGGACCTCTACGACAGGACCTGGCAGGCGCTGCTCGTCGCGATCGCCGTGATGGTCCTCGTCAGTTACGTCGCCGTGGGCGTGTCCCCGCGCACCATCGGCCGCCAGCACCCGCTGAACACGGCGACCGCCTCGGCCTACGTACTGCTGCCGCTGGCCCGGATCATGGGCCCCGTTCCGCAGCTGCTCATCCTCATCGGCAACGCGCTCACCCCCGGCAAGGGCTTCCGCAAGGGCCCCTTCGCCAGTGAGGCGGAACTGCGCGCCATGGTCGACCTCGCCGAGCAGGAGTCGCTCATCGAGGACGACGAGCGGCGCATGGTGCACTCCGTGTTCGAACTGGGCGACACCCTGGTGCGCGAAGTGATGGTGCCGCGTACGGACCTGATCTCGATCGAGCGCTTCAAGACCATCCGGCAGGCGCTGACGCTCGCGCTGCGCTCCGGTTTCTCCCGCATCCCGGTGACCGGTGAGAACGAGGACGACGTGGTCGGTGTCGTCTACCTCAAGGACCTGGTCCGCAAGACGCACATCAACCGCGACTCCGAGTCCGACCTGCTCTCCACGGCGATGCGCCCCGCCGTCTTCGTCCCCGACACCAAGAACGCCGGTGACCTGCTGCGCGAGATGCAGCAGGAGCGCAACCATGTCGCCGTGGTGATCGACGAGTACGGCGGCACCGCCGGCATCGTCACCATCGAGGACATCCTGGAGGAGATCGTCGGGGAGATCACCGACGAGTACGACCGCGAGGTCCCCCCGGTCGACGCCCTGGGCGACGGCCGGTTCCGGGTCACCGCCCGCCTCGACATCGAGGACCTCGGCGAGCTGTACGGGCTCGACGAGTTCGACGACGAGGACGTCGAGACGGTCGGCGGCCTGCTGGCGAAGGCGCTCGGCAGGGTGCCCATCGCCGGGGCCTCGGCGACGGTGGACCTCCCGGACGGTCGGGCGCTGCGCCTCACGGCGGAGTCACCGGCCGGCCGCCGCAACAAGATCGTCACGGTGCTCGCGGAGCCCGTGGAGCCGGAGGGCGACGAGGCCCACCAGGGCTGAGCGGCGCGGGCGCCGTACCGGTGACGGGCACGGCTGCGCGGCGTGGGCGCCGTACCGGTGACGGCGGGGGCACGCTGACGGATACTGGCCGGTATGACGCCCGATCAGCTCCGCGCCCTCTGCCTCGACTTCGGTGCAGCCGTCGAGGAGTTCCCCTTCACGCCGGAGACCTCGGTCTTCAAGGTGCTGGGCAAGGTGTTCGCGCTGAGCGCCCTGGGTGCGTCGCCGCTGCGCGTCAACCTCAAGTGCGACCCGGAGAACGCGGTGCGGCTGCGGGCCGAGCACCCGGCGATCGTCCCCGGCTGGCACATGAACAAGCGCCACTGGAACACCGTCACCCTGGACGGCTCGCTGCCCGAGGGCCTCGTGCGCGAGCTGGTCGAGGACTCGTACGACCTGGTGGTGGCGGGCATGCCGCGGGCGGTCCGGCTGACGCTGGACCGCCCCTGACCACCCCCCGGCCCAGGCCCGCCGTGCGGGAGCGGTCGGCAGCCGGAGTGACGGCCGACAGGGAAGCACACAGGGGGCACGTCTGTGCGGATTTGGCGTTCTCTTTACTTGCCGTTTTAATTCGCGCAAGTCATGCGAACACCCTCATCAGGAGCACCCGTGCGTACCCGTACCCTCCGCGTAACCGGCCTCGGCCTGGCCGCTTCGTCCCTCCTCCTCGCCACCGCGTGCGGGGGTGCCGCGGACGCGGAGAAGGAGTCCGCGGCCAAGAAGGCGCCGGCGAGGACGGCCACGCCGTCGCCCACCCCGACGGCGGCCGCGCCGCTCACCCAGCGCCAGGCGGAGTCCGCCCTGCTGGAGGTCAAGGAGATGCCCAACGGCTGGAGCAAGGACACCGAGATGTCATCCACCGAGGCGGGCAACACCGAGTTCGCCACCGGCAAGGCCGACAAGAACAAGAAGCAGTGCCAGTTCCTGCTCGACGGCGTCGTGGGGGCCGAGCAGGGCCCCAAGCCGCAGAGCACCGGCATCATCGCCTTCACCAAGTCGCAGGAGGGCCCGTTCGTGGTCCACGGCGTCACCGGTTACACCGAGGCGGAGGCCACGAAGCTGATCAAGGGCCGCCCGGTCCCCGAGGCGTGCCGCACCTTCACCGCCGATCTCGACGGCGACAAGGCCACCGTCACCTACGAGGAGCTCTCCGTCCCGAAGGCCGGCCAGGACTCCCAGGGCGTCCGCCTCAAGATCGTCACGGACGACCCGGAGATGCCGCCGCTCCAGTACGACGTGGCCCACGCGCGCGTGGGCGGGGCGGTCGTGTCCGTCATGGAGATCAGCTTCACGAAGGCGGACGTCCAGACCTTCACCGAGTCCTTCACCAAGGCCGTGGCCAAGGCCGAGAAGGCCGGCGCCGCGGCCCGGGACGGCAAGAAGGGCTGACCCGGACGGGCGGCCGGGCCCCGGGGCTTCCTATGCTCGGGGTCATGACCACTTCCCCGTCCTCCGAGGACCCCCAGGCAGCCCCCCTCGACACCGAGGACCAGAAGCTCCTCACCCTCGCCCGCAGCACCCGGGCCCGCAACGGGGTGCCGGAGGGCGCCGCCGTGCGCGACGAGACCGGGCGGACGTACGTCGCCGGGACCGTCGCCCTCGACTCGCTGCACCTGAGCGCCCTGCGGACGGCCGTCGCGATGGCCGTCGCGAGCGGAGCCGGCTCGCTGGAGGCGGCGGCCGTCGTCACAGGGGCCCCGGCCCCCGCCGACGCCGATCTCGCGGCGGTACGCGACCTGGGCGGCCCGGGCACGCCCGTGCTCCTGGCCGGCCCGGACGCGGTGGTCAGGTCACGCGTCGAGGTGTGACCGGGAGGGGCGCGGCACGGGTGGGGCACCCTACGCATGTGAGGCAGCACACGTACGGTTCCGCAAGGGGCCGGGCGGCCCCCGGCCGGTCCTCGCCGACGGACCCTTCCCGGCCGCGTGACACCGGCGGCGGGACCTTCGGCCCGGGTCCTTCGGCCGGGGGGAGGGGGGCCGTGGGGGCGGGACCTTGGTCCCGCCCCCACCCTGCGAAGGTCCGTGGACCGGGCCCGGCCGCGCTGGGAGTGTGGAGGCACGCCGGACGGGGCAGCAGCGAAGCCCCGGACCGGCGGACCACGTCCCCCAGAGTTAGGTCACCGCGTGTTCTCCTCCCTGATCCGCACCACCGCCGCCCGCCGCATCACCGGTTCCGTCGTGACGGCTGGCGCCGCCGCGGCCATGATCCTCACCGGTACGGGCAGCGCCTCCGCGGCCTCCAGCGCCAACTGGTCGGCGGTCGCGGCGTGCGAGTCGGGCGGCAACTGGGCCACCAACACCGGCAACGGCTACTCCGGCGGCCTCCAGTTCACCCAGCAGACCTGGTCCGCCTTCGGCGGCACCGCGCACGCGCCGAGCGCCCACCAGGCGAGCCAGGCCGCGCAGATCGCCGTCGCCGAGAAGGTCCTCGCGGCCCAGGGCCCGGGCGCGTGGGGCTCCTGTGCCGCCAAGGCCGGCCTGTCCTGACCCCCGTGGGCGGCCCGGGCCCGCCGGCCGCCACCCCGCACCACCCGCGAAGGGCCGGCCTCTGGTCGGCCCTTCGCCGTACATCGGGGAGAATGGGCCCCATGAGCGCTCGTACTCCCGAAAACCCCGCAGCCGGCCCCGCCCCCCACCGGGCCGGTTTCGCCTGCTTCGTGGGCCGCCCCAACGCGGGCAAGTCCACCCTCACGAACGCTCTGGTCGGCAAGAAGGTGGCCATCACCTCCAGCCGCCCGCAGACCACCAGGCACACCGTGCGCGGCATCGTGCACCGCCCCGACGCGCAGCTGATCCTGGTCGACACCCCCGGGCTCCACAAGCCGCGCACCCTGCTCGGCGAACGCCTGAACGACGTCGTCCGCACGACCTGGGCGGAGGTCGACGTGATCGGCTTCTGCGTGCCCGCGGACCAGAAGCTCGGCCCCGGCGACAAGTTCATCGCCAAGGAGCTCGCCGGGATCAAGAAGACCCCGAAGATCGCCATCCTGACGAAGACCGACCTCGTCGCGCCGAAGCAGCTGCGTGAGCAGCTCCTGGCGATCGACGCGCTCGGGCGCGAGCTGGGCATCGAGTGGGCGCAGATCGTGCCCGTGTCCGCGGTGGGTGACCAGCAGGTGTCGCTGCTGGCGGACCTCATCGCCCCGATGCTCCCCGAGAGTCCGCCGCTGTACCCCGAGGGCGACCTCACCGACGAGCCCGAGATGGTGATGGTCGCGGAACTGATCCGCGAGGCCGCGCTGGAAGGCGTGCGCGACGAGCTGCCGCACTCGATCGCGGTCGTCGTCGAGGAGATGATCCCCCGCGAGGACCGGCCCGCCGACCGGCCGCTGCTCGACATCCACGCCAACGTCTACATCGAGCGGCCCAGCCAGAAGGGCATCATCATCGGCCCCAAGGGCCAGCGGCTGAAGGACGTCGGCACGAAGTCCCGCAAGCAGATCGAGGCCCTGCTGGGCACGCCCGTCTTCCTCGACCTCCATGTGAAGGTCGCCAAGGACTGGCAGCGCGACCCCAAGCAGCTGCGCAAGCTCGGCTTCTGAGCCCGGGGGCTCTCCGCACAGGGCCCTCCCTGCGGCTGCCGCCCTGTGAGGTACGTCACCGCTGGGCGCGCAGCGCGGCCCGCAGCCAGTGGTACGACGCCTTCGGCGTGCGGTCCAGCGTGCCGCCCTCGTAGTCGATGTGGACCAGGCCGAACCGCTGCGCGTACCCGTGCGCCCACTCCCAGTTGTCCATCAGCGACCACACGAAGTACCCGCGGACGTCGACGCCCTCGTCCATCGCCCGGTGCAGCGCCCGCAGGTGCCCGTCGAGGAAGGCGATCCGTTCCTGGTCGTCGACGCCCTCGTAGGAGCAGCCGTTCTCGGTGATGACGACCGGCGGCAGGCTGTCGCCGTACCGGTCGCGGAACGAGACGAGCAGCTCGGTCAGGGCCTCGGGCACCACCGCCCAGTCGAAGGCGGTGCGCGCCACTCCCGTGACGGGGCGGACCGAGAACGGCATCTCCGCGGGGACGGTGACCCCGGCGAAGTCCGTGGGCGCGGACGCGTCCGGAGCGCCCACCTTGGTCGGCTGGTAGTAGTTGATCCCGTACCAGTCCAGCGGCTGGGAGATCAGCGCGAGGTCCTCGGCGACCGGTCCCGGCAGCAGCTCCGCGATGCCGTCGGGGTACTTCCCCAGCAGCACCGGGTCGGCGAACAGCCGGTTGAGCAGCAGGTCGTAGAAGTCCGCGGCGGCCCTGTCCTCGGCGGATCCGGAGGCGGCCCAGGTCGGACCGTGCGAGTGGGCGATGCCGATGCTGCCCGAGCCGCGCGAGCGCAGCACCTCCACCGCCAGGCCGTGTGCCAGGAGCTGGTGGTGGGCCACCGGCAGGGCGTCGAGGAGGAGCCGTTTGCCGGGGGCGTGCTCGCCCAGCGCATGGCCCAGCAGCGTCAGCTCGGCGGGCTCGTTCAGGGTGATCCAGCGGCCGACCCGGTCGCCGAGGCGGGCCGCGACCACCTCCACGTACTCCGCGAACCGGTGGGCGGTGTCCCGCTCCAGCCAGCCGCCCGCCTCCTCCAGGGCCAGCGGTGTGTCCCAGTGGAAGAGCGTCGGCACGGGGCGTATGCCCGCCTCGCACAGCGCGTCCACCAGCCGGTCGTAGAAGTCGAGCCCGGCCTTGTTGACGGCGCCCGCCCCCTCGGGGAGTACGCGCGGCCAGGAGACGGAGAAGCGGTAGCCGTCCACGCCGAGGCCCTTCAGCAGGGCGACGTCCTCGGGGTAGCGGTGGTAGTGGTCGACGGCCACGGACGCGTTCGACCCGTCCCTGATGCGTCCCGGCTCGGCGGCGAAGGCGTCCCAGGAGGACGGCCCGCGCCCGTCCTCGGCGGCCGCACCCTCGATCTGATGGGCCGAAGTGGACACCCCCCACAGGAAGTTGGCGGGGAACCGGGGCAGTGGGCCGGGCGTCAGCATGGTCATGGGGGAGATGGTGGTTACCCCCGGACACCCCTGTCAACGACCGGGCGCGGCCGATTGTCCCGCGGGGCCGCCGAGCGACCAGGGGCCCCGCCGGGCGCCCCCCACAACCGCCCGTCCGGGTGCCGCTAAGCGCCCTCCTTCAGCACCCGTGAGATCAACTCGCGCTGCGCCTCGGTCAGTTCCGGTTCGGCGCAGTGCACGGTCCGTCCGTCCACGGTGATCTCGTAACGGAATCCGTCGGCGATCCCGGCCGGCGGCGTGCGGACGCCCTGGCCGGCGGCGAGCGCCTCGGCGGCCAGGGCGTGCCACGCGCGGGCATCGGGCCCGGCGGAGGTGTCGACCTCGGCCCGGCGCTCGATCCCGGCGAATCCTCCCGTGCGGACTACCTGAATACGCATGGGGTCCGTTGTAGTACGCGGGCGGCCCGCCCGGTAGGGGGCCGCCCGCGCGCCGCGCCCCTCAGCGCGGGTCCACTCCCACCTGCTCCCACGCCTTGAGCACCGCCTCGAGCTCCTCGCCCTCCCCGAAGCGGGCACGGGCCGCCGTCACGGTGGCCCGCGCGAAGTCGGCGAAGGTGGGCGTGACGGTGAGCGTCCCGGCGGTCAGGGTGTCGTACCAGATCTGTCCGGCGCGCTCCCACGCCTTGCCGCCCAGCGCGGTGGCCAGCAGGTAGAACGCGTGGTTGGGGATGCCGGAGTTGATGTGCACCCCGCCGTTGTCGCGGCCGGTGGTGACGTAGTCGTCCATCGTCGCGGGCTGCGGGTCCCTGCCCAGTACGTCGTCGTCGTACGCCGTGCCCGGAGCCTTCATCGAGCGCAGCGCCACACCGCTGACGCGCTCGGCGAGCAGCCCCGCCCCGACCAGCCAGTCGGCCTCGGTGGCGCTCTGGTCGTTGACGTACTGCTTCACCAGCGAGCCGAGCACGTCGGACACCGACTCGTTGAGCGCGCCGGGCTGGCCGAAGTAGGTGAAGTTCGCCGAGTACTGGGTCACGCCGTGGGCCAGTTCGTGGCCGATGACGTCGACGGGGAGGGTGAAGTCGAGGAAGATCTCGCCGTCGCCGTCGCCGAAGACCATCTGCTCGCCGTCCCAGAAGGCGTTCCCGTAGTCCTTGTCGAAGTGCACGGTGGCGTTCAGCGGCAGGCCGTTGCCGTCGATGGAGTTGCGCGCGAACGCCTTCAGGAGCAGCTCGAAGGTGGCGCCCAGACCGGCGTACGCCCGGTTGACCGTGGCGTCCTTGGTGGGCTCCTCGCCCTCCTTGCGCACCACCCGGCCCGGCAGCTCACGCCGGTTGCGGGCGTCGTGGAGCGTGCGGTGGACCTTGCTGTCGGCGGCCCCCGGGGCGGGGGGAGCCGACGGCGCGCCGAGGACCGTGGTCAGCCGGCGGTGGGTGCGCTGTGCGGCGTCCGCCTCCAGGGTGCGGCGGGCGGGTGCGGCGAGCGCGGGGTCCTCGGAACGGGCGAGCCTGTCCAGGACATGGGGCGGCACGATGGTGCAGAAGACGGGGTGGATGGCTTCCATGGCGAGCAATGTGGCACTGGGTCATGACGCTGTCACTACCCGCGACCGAAATATGCGCCATATTTCAAGGCTTTCGAGTGATGGATCACTGTTTCGGCTCCGCGCATGCCCGGTCTTGCATACTGATACGGGACCGGCGTCCTCGCCGTCCCTCGGTTAGGCTGCGGCACATCATGCGTTTCGGGCTGCTTCTTCTTAGCTGCCGCGGCGAGGGCCTGTAGTCGTAGGCCGACCCCCTCCCCGCGGGATCTGGTGCTGCGCTCGAAGAAGTCGGCCGTCCCCTTGCAGGAGACCCGAGGAGCCCTACGCAATGACCCCCCAGCAGTCCTATCGCAACCCCACGCCGGTCACGAACGCCTCGCACTTCCAGCAGCCGTCCGGCATGCCGGTCCACAAGTACGGCCCGTACGACGCCGTCGGCATCCCCGACCGGACCTGGCCCGAGGCCCGCATCACCAAGGCTCCTCGCTGGCTCTCCACCGACCTGCGCGACGGCAACCAGGCCCTGATCGACCCCATGAGTCCCGCCCGCAAGCGCGAGATGTTCGACCTGCTGGTGCGGATGGGCTACAAGGAGATCGAGGTCGGCTTCCCCTCCTCCGGCGAGACCGACTTCCAGTTCGTACGCTCCATCATCGAAGAGGGCGCGATCCCCGAGGACGTGACCATCTCCGTCCTGACCCAGGCCCGCGAAGAGCTGATCGAGCGCACCGTGGAGTCGCTGCGCGGCGCCCGCCGCGCCACCGTCCACCTGTACAACGCGACCGCGCCGACCTTCCGCCGGGTGGTCTTCCGGGGGACGAAGGAGCAGGTCAAGCAGATCGCCGTGGACGGCACCCGGCTGGTGATGGAGTACGCGGAGAAGATCCTGGGCCCCGAGACGGTCTTCGGGTACCAGTACTCGCCGGAGATCTTCACCGACACCGAGCTGGACTTCGCCCTGGAGGTCTGCGAGGCGGTGTGCGACGTGTGGGGCCCCGAGGAGGGCCGCGAGATCATCCTCAACCTGCCCGCCACCGTGGAGCGCTCCACGCCCTCCACGCACGCGGACCGCTTCGAGTGGATGTCGCGCCACCTGACCCGCAGGGAGCACGTCTGCCTGTCGGTGCACCCGCACAACGACCGCGGCACCGCCGTCGCCGCCGCCGAGCTGGCCCTGATGGCGGGCGCCGACCGCATCGAGGGCTGCCTGTTCGGCCAGGGCGAGCGCACCGGCAACGTCGACCTGGTCACCCTGGGCATGAACCTGTTCTCGCAGGGCGTCGACCCGCAGATCGACTTCTCGCAGATCGACGAGATCCGCCGCACCTCCGAGTACTGCAACCAGATGGAGGTCCACCCGCGCCACCCCTACGCGGGCGACCTGGTCTACACCGCCTTCTCCGGCTCCCACCAGGACGCCATCAAGAAGGGCTTCGACGCCATGGAGGCCGACGCGGCCGCCCTGGGCAGGACGGTCGACGACATCGAGTGGGCGGTCCCGTACCTGCCGATCGACCCCAAGGACGTCGGCCGCTCCTACGAGGCCGTGATCCGGGTCAACTCGCAGTCCGGCAAGGGCGGCATCGCGTACGTCCTGAAGAACGACCACAAGCTGGACCTGCCGCGCCGGATGCAGATCGAGTTCTCGAAGATCATCCAGCAGAAGACGGACTCCGAGGGCGGCGAGGTCACCCCGAAGGCCATCTGGTCGGCCTTCAGGGACGAGTACCTGCCGCACGCCGAGAACCCGTGGGGCCGCATCCAGGTGCGCTCCGGCCAGACCACCACCGACACCGACGGCGTCGACACGCTGACCGTCGAAGCGGTCGTGGACGGCGCCGAGACGGTGCTGACCGGCACCGGCAACGGCCCCATCTCCGCGTTCTTCGACGCGCTGGCCGCCGTCGGCGTCGACGCCCGCCTGCTGGACTACCAGGAGCACACCATGAGCGAGGGTGCCTCCGCCCAGGCCGCCTCGTACATCGAGTGCGCCATCGACGGGAAGGTCCTGTGGGGCATCGGCATCGACCCGAACACGACTCGCGCCTCCCTGAAGGCAGTTGTCTCCGCGGTGAACCGCGCAGCGCGCTGACCTGAGCGTTCTCCCTCGGTCACCGGCCGGCCCCGGCCACCCTCGCGGTGGGCGGGGCCGCCGTCTTTTCCCGGGGTGCTGACGGCACCGGGTGGATGTGGCTAACATCACGTCCAACCCCGGCAAAGATGCCGAAGTGTGACGGAGGTTCGCCGTGCTGTCAGTACGAGGCCGATCGCTCAGCCCGTGGGCCGGACTGTGGGGCGTCCGCACCACCTGGACGACCGTGGGGGACGGGGAGTTCTTCTGCCCCGGCTGCGGCGGCGACCGCAACTACGCCCGCCGCACCGGCCGTCGGCGCCTGACCGTCCTCGGCATCCCGCTGCTCGCCCGCGGCCACGAGGGCCCGGTCGTCGAATGCGCCTCCTGCGACGGCCGGTTCGACGCCGAGGCCCTCGACCACCCCACCACCGTCCGCCTCGCCGCGATGCTGCGCGACGCCGTCCACACGGTCGCCCTCGCCGTCCTGGCCGCCGGAGGCGCGTCGTCCCCCACGGTGACCGGCACGGCGGCGGCCACGGTCCGCTCCGCCGGTTTCGAGGACTGTACGGAGGACCAGCTCACCCACCTCATCGAGGCACTGGCCCAGGACACCGGGCGCTACCTGCCGGACGAGGACGTGGCGGGCGGGGCCGGCGGGCTCCGCGGCGCCAGTCTCGCCATCGAGCTGCACGAGGCCCTCGAACCGCTCGCTCCGCACCTCGCCCCCGCCGGGCGGGAGTCGATCCTGCTCCAGGGCGCCCGGATCGCGCTCGCCGACGGCCCCTACAGTCCCGCCGAGCGGGAGGTGCTCACCACGGTCGGTGCGGCCCTGCGACTGTGCGCGGACGACACGGCACGGCTGCTGGCGGCGGCACGCACCCCGTCCTGAGACGCACCGGCCCTGCCGCCTGCGGACACCGCTGACACCACGGGCGGTTCCCTGCGGACGTCACGGTGACGGCTGAGGCGGTTTGGCCGCATGGCGCACCGAGGGGGCGCTGCTGAGGCTGTTCGCCGTCTCCGGGATCATCGGCGCGTCGATCATTGGCGCGTGGATCATGGGGGCGAACCTTCGCCGGGGCCCGGAACGCGGTCTACGTTCCGGCCGTAAGCCTCGGCCTGCGCATGTGTGCCGTACAGACCCCGCCCGACAGTAGCCAAGCGGGCCCGGAACTGCGACCAGGACGACACCCGGCGCCCGCCCCTGCCCCGTACCGGACGGGCCCCGGCCGCCCCCGCCCCGTACCGGACAAGCCGCGGCCCGCCCCCCTCCTCCCGTACGGGACAATGGACGCATGAGTCTGTTCCGCGACGACGGCATCGTCCTGCGCACCCAGAAGCTGGGCGAAGCGGACCGCATCATCACCCTCCTGACCCGTCAGCACGGGCGGATTCGGGCCGTCGCCCGCGGAGTGCGCCGCACCAAGTCGAAGTTCGGCGCCCGGCTGGAGCCGTTCAGTCACGTGGACGTGCAGTTCTTCGCGCGCGGCAGCGAGCTCGTCGGGCGCGGCCTGCCGCTGTGCACCCAGGGCGAGATCATCTCCCCCTACGGCAGCGGAATCGTCACCGACTACGCCCGCTACACCGCGGGCACCGCCATGCTGGAGACCGCCGAGCGGTTCACCGACCACGAGGGGGAGCCCGCCGTCCAGCAGTACCTGCTGCTGGTGGGCGGCCTGCGCACGCTCTCCCGCGCCGAGCACGCGCCGAATCTGATCCTGGACGCCTTCCTGCTGCGCTCGCTCGCCGTCAACGGGTACGCCCCCAGCTTCGACGACTGCGCGAAGTGCGGCGTCGAGGGACCGAACCGGCTGTTCTCCGTCGCGGCGGGCGGCGTCATATGCGGTGACTGCCGGGTGCCGGGCAGCGTCGTACCCTCTGCGGAGGCCGTCTCTCTGCTGAGCGCGCTGCTCACGGGCGACTGGGCGGCGGCCGACGTCTGCGAGCCGAGACACGCGCGCGAGGGCAGCGGACTGGTGTCGGCGTACCTGCACTGGCACCTGGAGCGCGGACTGCGCTCACTGCGGTACGTGGAGAAGTAAGAAGAAGCAGAGAAGCAGATGCAAGCGGCAGAAAACTAGGAGATCCATCTCATGGCACGACGCGGGATTCTGGGGCGCAACCGGCGCGAGTACAAGGTCCCCGAGCCGCACCCCTCCGGTGCGCGCCCCCCGAAGATCCCCGGAGAGCTGGTCCCGGAGCACGTGGCGATCGTCATGGACGGGAACGGCCGCTGGGCCAAGGAGCGCGGCCTGCCCCGCACCGAGGGCCACAAGGTCGGCGAGGGCGTCGTCCTCGACGTCCTCAAGGGCTGCCTGGAGATGGGAGTCAAGAACCTCTCCCTGTACGCCTTCTCCACCGAGAACTGGAAGCGCACCCCCGACGAGGTCCGCTTCCTGATGAACTTCAACCGGGACGTCATCCGCCGCCGCCGCGACGAGATGAACGACCTCGGCATCCGCATCCGCTGGGTCGGCCGGATGCCCAAGATGTGGAAGTCGGTCGTCCAGGAACTCCAGGTCGCCCAGGAGCAGACCGTCGACAACGACGCGATGACCCTGTACTTCTGCGTCAACTACGGCGGCCGCGCGGAGATCGCGGATGCCGCACAGGCCATCGCCCGCGACGTCGCCGCCGGCAAGCTGGACCCGGCCAAGGTCAACGAGAAGACCTTCGCCAAGTACATGTACTACCCGGACATGCCCGACGTGGACCTGTTCCTGCGCCCCAGCGGCGAGCAGCGCACCTCCAACTACCTGCTCTGGCAGAGCGCGTACGCCGAGATGGTCTTCCAGGACGTCCTGTGGCCCGACTTCGACCGCCGCAACCTGTGGGACGCCTGCTACGCGTATGCCCAGCGCGACCGGCGGTTCGGCGGGGCGGTCCCCAACGAGCAGCAGGCACAGGGGATTCAAGCCGCCGCGACGGTTCCCGGACAGGGCTGAGGGCCCGGCCCCCGGCAGTACTATTCGGCCTCAGAGGGAGGCGCCGGACAGTGATCCGGCCTCCCGGGGCGGGGGTTGAGCGTGACCGAGCGACTCGTGGTGTCCGGGACGGCGACGGGCAGGAGGGAACTCGACGCGGTCCTGCTGCTGGTCGAGGACGACGCCGCGGACGCCCTGCTGTTCACCGAGGTGCTCCAGGACAGCGACCTGGCGGCCGACGTCCACTGGTGCACCTCGCTCGGCGAGGCCCGGAAGTTCCTCACCGGACACCTCGGGCCCGTCTGCGTCCTGCTCGACCTGCATCTGCCGGACGTCCAGGGACTCGACGCCGTACGGCAGGTCCTCGCCGCGCACCCCGAGGCGGCCATCGTCGTGCTGACCGGACTCGTCGAGGGCGAGGCAGGACAGCACGCGGTGGCCGAGGGCGCACAGGACTACCTGGTCAAGGGCCGTCTGGACGCCGAGACCCTGAGCCGCGCCCTGCGCTACGCCGTCCAGCGCAAGCAGGTCGAGCAGGCCTCGGCGGCACTGCGGACGGGCCGGCTGCGCGCCGAGGAGAACGCCCGGCTCGAACGGGGCCTGCTGCCCGTGCCGCTGATGCGCGGCACCGGTTTCGAGGTCGACGCCCGCTACGACCCGGGCCGCGAACAGGGCCTGCTCAGCGGTGACTTCTACGACGTCGTACAGACCGCCGACGGAACCGTCCACGCCGTGATCGGCGACGTCTCCGGGCACGGAGCGACGGAGGCCGCGCTCGGCGTGTGCCTGCGGGTCGCCTGGCGGGCCGCGGTGCTCAGCGGCTGCACGGGACCGGCCCAGCTGCGGCTGCTGGAGGAGATCATGGCGGCCGAGCGGTCCGCCGAACAGGTCTTCGCCACCCTCACCAGCCTCGTCTTCCCGCCCGACCGCACCTCGGTGCGCGTGGTGCGGGCCGGGCACCCCGGCCTGCTGGTCCGCGGCTCCACGGACACCACCTGGTACGACCCGCCCGGCGGCATGGCACTGGGCATCGCCCCCGGCACCGGCAGCTGGCCCGAGACGGACCTGCCGCTGGAACCGGGCACCGGCATCGTCGTGTTCACCGACGGCCTCTTCGAGGGCCTCACCGGACCCCGCACCCGGCTCGGCGAAAACGGGCTGCTCGCCCTGGCCAGGGAGTACCAGGCGCTGCCGGCCCCGCAGTTCGTCCAGGCCCTCGTCCACGCGGCGGCACAGGCCGCCGCCCCGCACGGCGGGCTCGCCGACGACATAGCGGTGCTCCACCTGGCCTGGGGGAGCGGCTGAGATGGCCGGGGCGCCACCACCCGCCGCCACAGCACCCCCTGCGGCCCCCGGGCCCCCGCCCGCCACCACGGCACCCGCGGCGGACCCCGGGCCACCCGCGGGCCCGGGGCGGCCCCGGGGCTTCGCCAGGCTGTCCGTGCGGGGCTGGATCCGCCTGGTGCTGCTCACCATGGCCGTCCTGCTCGCCCTCTGCGCCACCGTCGGCGCCGTCCTGTTCAGCCGGACCAACGACCGCAGCACCGACCTCCTGGAGCACATCCAGCCCGGCCGGGCCGCCGCACTCCAGCTCCACAGGTCGCTCATCGACCAGGAGACCGGGGTACGCGGCTACGCGCTGAGCGGCGAGCAGAGCTTCCTCGCGCCGTACGAGGAGGGCAGGCGCGACGAACGCAGGTTCCGGGACGAGACGGCCCGGCTGCTGGGCCGCGAGGGCCGCTTCGGCGCCGACCTGAGGGCGGTCACCGCCAAGGCGGCGCAGTGGCGCAGGGACCAGGCGGTGCCGCTGATCGCCGCGATCCGGGCCGGAGCCGGCGTGGACTCCGTACAGCCGCGCATCGACGCCAGCAAGCGGAGCTTCGACGAACTGCGCGCCCTGCTGCGGGCCCAGGAGGCGCACATCGACCGGGAACGGGCGAAGGTGCTCGCCGACATGGCGGCCCTGCGCACCCTGCGCGACGGGGTGTTCCTCGGCATGCTGGCGGTGATCGTGGCGACCGGGGTGCTGCTGGCCCTGCTGCTCGGCCGCATGGTCCTGCGGCCCCTGGCGGCGCTGCGCACGGCGGCCGACCGGGTGGCGGGCGGCGAGTTCGACCGGCGGATCGAGGTGCGCGGGCCGAGCGACGTACGGGCCGTGGCCCGCAGTGTGGACACGATGCGCCGGCGCATCGCGGGCGAGCTCGACCAGGCCAGGGCCCGGACGGCCGAAGTCGCCAGGCAGGCCGCCGACCTGGACGCGCAGGCGGCCGAACTGCGGCGCTCCAACGCCGAGCTGGAACAGTTCGCCTACGTCGCCTCGCACGACCTCCAGGAGCCGCTGCGCAAGGTCACCGCGTTCTGCCACCTGCTGGAGAAGCGGTTCGGGGACGCCCTCGACGAGCGGGGCAGGCAGTACATCGGCTTCGCCGTGGACGGGGCGCAGCGCATGCAGATCCTCATCAGCGACCTGCTGACCTTCTCCCGGGTGGGGCGGCTGGACGACGACCCCGTCGAAGTCGCCATGGACCGGGTGCTGGAGCAGGCGGTCGCCGACCTCGCCGTGGCCCTGGAGGAGTCGGGCGCACGCATCGAACTGCCGGGTGAACCCCTGCCGGTGGTGGTCGGCGACCCCACCAGCCTCGCCATGCTGTGGCAGAACCTGCTCGGCAACGCGGTCAAGTTCCGCCACCCGGACCGCCCCCCGCGCATCCGTGTCGGCTGCGAACGGGCGGGCGGCACATGGCACTTCTCGGTGCGGGACAACGGCATCGGGGTACCGGAGGAGTCCGCGGAGAAGGCCTTCGTCCTCTTTCAGCGGCTGCACCCGCGGGAGGAGTACGCGGGCACCGGGATCGGTCTCGCACTGTGCCGGAAGATCGTCGAGTACTACGGCGGCACGATCCGCCTCGACACCTCGGCCCGGGAGGGGCTGCGGGTCTGCTTCAGCCTGCCGGCGCCCGTGCCGGGCCCGGCGGGCCCCACCCCGGTGGCCGTCACCCCCGCGGGAGCACGCACCTGAGCACCCCTACCGGCAGAGGGGCGCACCGCCGCCGTGCGGCGGCCGCGGGGACGCCCCCGGTGGCCGCCGCACCGCGCAGGCCCTAGCCGGCCTGCGCCTTGTCGTACGCCGCCTTCACCTCGTTGCCGAAGTACGGGCCGAACATCCGCCCCGGCAGGAAGGTGTAGCCGAAACTGTTCACGGAGGCCTGCAGCCCCGTCCCCGTCGACTCCTGGAAGGAATTGAACCAGGGGCCGCCGCTGGAGCCGCCCGTCATGTCGCACGCCAGGCTGTGGTCCTTGGAGAACAGGAAGTCCTTGGTGGTGTTCCCCGAGCAGTAGACGAGCTTCGTGCCGTCGTACGGCGCGGCCGCCGGGAAGCCGAACGCGTACATGGGCTTGTTGTAGCCGCCGTTGAACTGCAGGCCCTGCGCGCCGACGACGTCGGACAGCTTCTGGCCGTTCAGCGGGTTCACCACCGCCAGGCCGACGTCGTAATTGATGTCCTCGCTCGCCGCCCACTGGTCGGTGGCGGAGATCTTGGACGCCGTCCAGGTGCCGTACGGGGTCGCGCCGTCGTGGTACGCGGGCACGAACACCCAGTTGGTGTGCCAGGCGCCCTGCATCTTCACGCAGTGCCCCGCCGTGACGACCGTCGACTTGTTCTGGCTGGTGACGGAGTTGCCCGAGCAGGAGGCCGTACGGCCCTGGTACGTGAAGAAGACCCGGCCCGAGGTCTTCACGACGGCGCCGCCACCCGTCCACGCCCCGCCCTTCTGCGGGAACGCCATGGTGGAGGGAACGGTGGTGGCCGGGCCGCCGGTCCTCGCCGGGGCGACCTGGGAGGGGGACACCTTCAGCAGGTCCAGCGGTTTCGCCGAGCGCATCCGCTCCGGCGTCCAGAAGTTCCGTACCTGCTGCTCCGCGGTGGGGGCGGGGGAGGCGGCCACGGGAGCCGGGGCCGCTCCGACGGAGAGCAGACCGCCTGCGGCAGCGACCAGGCCGAGCATTGCACTGTGGGGACGACGTCTCACGCTGACTCCTTCTGCGAAGAGGGGGAGCGGTGCGGAAATCGGTGTGCGGGAGGCAGGCTGCCACGGAGCTGAACAACTGTCAGCAGCGGATGCGGGAGTGGCTGAAACACGACGGGCGCCCCCGCTCCGTGAGGGAGCGGGGGCGCCCGTGGGCGACCGGGGGAGGGATCAGCCGGCTGCGCACTCCGCGCAGGTGCCGAAGACCTCCACCGTGTGCGCCACGTTGACGTAGCCGTGCTGGGCGGCGATGGTCTCGGCCCACGTCTCGACCGCCGGGCCCTCGACCTCGACCGCCTTGCCGCACATCCGGCACACCAGGTGGTGATGGTGGTCACCGGTGGAACAGCGCCGGTACACCGACTCGCCCTCACTGGTGCGCAGCACATCGACCTCGCCCGCGTCCGCCAGGGACTGGAGCGTGCGGTAGACAGTGGTCAGGCCGACCGAGTCGCCCTTGTGCTTGAGCATGTCGTGCAGCTCCTGTGCGCTGCGGAACTCGTCCACCTCGTCCAGCGCCGCCGCCACTGCGGTCCGCTGCCGGGTGGAGCGCCCACGCACCGGTGCGGCGTTGGCCGTCGCACCGTTCGGCGCCGTCGTCACAGGTGCCTCCTCTGGTCGCCCGTTACACGAATGGATACGTCGGGCCATTGTGCCAGGGCTGTCCACCCGGCCCGCTCCGTCGCCCCGGGCCGGTTTCGTTTCAGGCCTTCACGGTGTCCGCGGCCACCGGGCCGGGGGCCGGGCTCCCGGCGGGGCCCGCCGCACGGGAGCGGCGCCGTGCCAGGGGCGCGGCGAGCACGGTCAGGGCGATGAAGACCCCGATGGCCAGCAGCACGATGGTCGCGCCGGGCGGCACGTCGTACTGGTACGAGGCGACGGTTCCGGACAGGGTGACAGCCGTCCCGATGGCGACGGCCAGCACGAAGGTGACCGTGAAGCTGCGCGAGATCTGCTGGGCCGCGGCCACCGGCACCACCATCAGCGCACTCACCAGGAGCAGGCCCACGACTCGCATGGCAACCGTGACGGTCACCGCGGCCGTGACCGCGACCAGGAGGTTCAGGGCGCGCACCGGCAGGCCCGTCACCCGGGCGAACTCCTCGTCCTGGCTGACGGCGAAGAGCTGGCGGCGCAGCCCGATGGTCACCAGCACCACGAAGGCCGCCAGGACGCAGATCGCCGTGACGTCCTCGGCGGAGACCGTGGACAGCGAGCCGAAGAGGTACGAGGAGAGATTGGCGTTGGAGCCGGTCGGCGCCAGGTTGATCAGCAGGACACCGCCCGCCATGCCGCCGTAGAAGAGCATCGCGAGCGCGATGTCGCCGCGGGTCTTGCCGTACCAGCGGATCAGCTCCATGACGACGGCGCCCGCGATGGCGACGGCCGTCGCGGTCCACACGGGGCTCGCCGACAGCAGGAAGCCGAGGCCGACACCGGTCATCGCGACGTGGCCGATGCCGTCGCCCATCAGCGACTGGCGGCGCTGGACGAGGTAGATGCCGATCGCCGGGGCGGTGATGCCGACCAGGACGGCGGCGATCAGGGCCCGCTGCATGAACGGGGTGCTGAAGATGTCCATCAGTTCGCTCATGATCAGCCCAGCAGTCCCGTCGGTACCCCGGAGGAGGTGGCGGGCACCACATCCGGGTGGCAGTTTTCCTTGGTCAGGTGGTGGTCGTCGTGGCCCGGCAGGGAGCCGGCGGCCGTGGGCGGCCCGTCGTACACCACCCGTCCTTCGCGCAGGACGACGGTCCGGTCGATGAGCGGCTCCAGCGGGCCCAGTTCGTGCAGGACGAGCAGGACGGAGGCGCCGTCCGCCACCTGCCGGCGCAGGGTGGCCGCCAGGATCTCCTGGCTCGCCAGGTCGACTCCCGCCATCGGCTCGTCCATGATCAGCAGCTCGGGCTCGGAGGCCAGCGCGCGGGCGATCAGCACCCGCTGGTGCTGGCCGCCGGAGAGCGCGCTCACCGAGTCCCTGGCGCGGTCCTGGAGCCCCACCAGGGCGATCGCCCGGTCCACGGCGGCCCGGTCCGCCTTCGAGGCCAGCAGGCCCAGGCGCGAGCGCGAGAGCCGTCCCGACGACACCACCTCGCGGATGGTCGCGGGCACCCCGCCCGCCGCCGTCGTCCGCTGCGGTACGTAGCCGATCCGCGCCCACTGCCGAAAGCGCCCCAGCGGGGTGCCGAACAGCTCGACGGCGCCGCCGGTGAGCGGGACCTGGCCGATCACGGAGCGTACGGCCGTGGACTTGCCCGAGCCGTTCGCACCGAGCAGGGCGACGACCTCGCCGCGCTGCACGGCGAGGTCGACCCCGCGCAGCACGGGGCGCGAGCCGAGCGTGGCGGTGGCCGCGCTCAGGGATATGACGGCGTCGTGGTGCACGGGTCGCGCCTCCGATGCTGGGGCTGGTGGGGGTGTCACTTGGCGCCGAGGGCCTTCTTCAGCGCGGCGAGGTTGGACTGCATGACCTCGACGTAGTCCTCGCCCCTGGACTTGTCCGTGATGCCCTCCAGGGGATCCAGCACGTCCGTCTTCAGGCCGGTGTCCCTGGCGAGGGTGTTCGCGGTCTTGTCGCTGACCAGTGTCTCGAAGAAGACCGTGGTGACCTCGTCCTCCTTGGCGATCTTCTGGAGCTGCTTGATGCGGGCCGGGCTCGGCTCGGACTCCGGGGCGACGCCGCTGATGCCCTCCTGCTCCAGTCCGTACCGCTCGGCGAGGTAGCCGAAGGCGGCGTGGGTGGTGATGAAGGTCTTGGTGGAGGTGTTCTTCAGGCCGTCCTTGAAGGCGGTGTTCAGGCCGTCCAGCTTCGTGACGAGGGTCGTGGCGTTCTTCTGGTACGTCGCGGCGTTCGCCGGGTCGGCCTTCGCCAGCGACTTCTCGACGCCCTTGGCGATCTCGGCGTACTTCACCGGGTCCAGCCAGACGTGCGGGTCGGCGGCGCCCTCGGCGTGCCCGTGGTCGTGGCCCTCGTGCCCGGCCTCCTCCTCGCCGTGCTCGTGGCCGCCGGACTCCGTGCCGTGGGACTCGGTCTTCGTGAGGGACGCGGCGTCGACGGCGGCCTTGGCCCCGGACTGCTTCACGGCCTCGTCGACGGCCGGCTGGAGACCGCCCAGGTAGAGGATCAGGTCCGCGTCGGAGAGCTCCGCGGTCTGTTTGGGCTTGAGCTCGAGGTCGTGCGGCTCGACGCCCGGCTTGGTCAGCGTGGAGACGGCGACCTTGTCGCCGCCTATCTGCTCGGCCAGGTACTGCATGGGGTAGAACGACGCGATCACGTTCAGCTTCCCCTCCGCGTTCTTCCCGTCCGCGGCCTTGCCCTCCGTGGCGGAGGAGCTGCCCGCGCAGGCGGACAGGGAGAGGAGACCGACGGAGAGAGCGGTGGCGGTGGCGGTGGCGGATATGAGGCGACGTACGTTCATGACAGTCATTTTCAACTAAAGTGGAAACGATTGTCAATAGTGCGGTTGTCCGCTCTGTCCCCCCTACCGATTTGATCCGGGGCCCCCGCACGCCGGTAACCTGAAGCATTCGCCGGGCCGCACCGGGTCGAGGCCGTGCAGGGGGGCCGCGCGCGGGGCTGTGCGCACCGGCGGACCCCAGACCTTCGTCGTCGTAATGAAGAGAGCACCGTGGCCGCCGACAAGATCGACACCATCGTCAGCCTGAGCAAGCGCCGTGGCTTCGTTTTCCCGAGCAGTGAGATCTACGGCGGTTCCAAAGCTGCCTGGGACTACGGGCCGCTGGGCGTCGAGCTCAAGGAGAACATCAAGCGTCAGTGGTGGCGGGCGATGGTCGTCGCGCGCGAGGACGTGGTCGGTATCGACTCGTCGGTCATCCTGGCGCCCGAGGTGTGGGTGGCGTCCGGTCACGTCGCGACCTTCTCCGACCCGCTCACCGAGTGCACCGCCTGCCACAAGCGGCACCGTGCCGACCACCTGATCGAGGCGTACGAGGCCAAGCACCACGGCCGCACCCCCGAGAACGGCCTGGCCGACATCAACTGCCCCAACTGCGGCACCAAGGGCCAGTTCACCGAGCCCAAGCAGTTCTCCGGCATGCTGGAGACCCACCTCGGCCCGACCCAGGACACCGGCTCCAAGGCGTACCTGCGCCCGGAGACCGCCCAGGGCATCTTCACCAACTTCGCCCAGGTGCAGCAGACCTCGCGCAAGAAGCCGCCGTTCGGCATCGCGCAGATGGGCAAGTCCTTCCGGAACGAGATCACTCCGGGCAACTTCATCTTCCGCACGCGCGAGTTCGAGCAGATGGAGATGGAGTTCTTCGTCAAGCCGGGCGAGGACGAGCAGTGGCAGGAATACTGGATGGAGCAGCGCTGGAACTGGTACCTGGACCTCGGCATCAACCCCGAGAACATCCGCTGGTACGACCACCCGGCCGAGAAGCTCTCGCACTACTCCAAGCGCACCGCCGACATCGAGTACCGCTTCAACTTCGGCGGCAGTGAGTTCTCCGAGCTGGAGGGCGTGGCCAACCGCACCGACTTCGACCTGAAGGCGCACTCCGCCGCCACCGGCCACGACCTGGTCTACTTCGACCAGGAGGCCAACGAGCGCTGGACGCCGTACGTGATCGAGCCGGCGGCGGGCGTCAACCGCGCCATGCTCGCCTTCATGCTGGACGCCTACCGCGAGGACGAGGCGCCCAACGCCAAGGGCGTCATGGAGAAGCGCGTGGTGATGGGCCTCGACCCGCGCCTGGCGCCGGTCAAGGTCGCGGTCCTGCCGCTCTCCCGCAACCCGCAGCTCTCGCCGAAGGCCAAGGGCCTGGCCGCCGACCTGCGCAAGAACTGGAACATCGAGTTCGACGACGCGGGCGCCATCGGCCGCCGCTACCGCCGTCAGGACGAGATCGGCACCCCGTTCTGCGTCACCGTCGACTTCGACACCCTCGACGACAACGCGGTGACCGTGCGCGAGCGCGACACCATGAAGCAGGAGCGCGTCTCGCTGGACATGATCCAGGAGTACCTGGCGGTCCGGCTCATCGGCTGCTGATCCCGGCTCACCCCAGGACCCCCGGCACCGCGCGCACGCGGGGCCGGGGGCTCCGTCGCGTCACGGGCGGGAAAATATCTGGTGCGGGCGGTGAGCGGGAGAGGGTACCGTTCTGAGCATGTTCTTCCAGACGCCGATTTACGAGTGAGAGCGTGACGGGCCCCTGCTGACGCGTCCGACGTCGCCGCGCCCGTCCCCCACCGGCGAAATCCGTAGATCACTCCACACCTTCCGGGAGAACCCGTGACCACGAGCAAGAACATCAACAACCCCGTCGGCCAGGGCGGCGGCCAGCGCAAGCGGCAGTCCCGCGACGAGCGTGCCAACAACGGGCCGCACCGCAACGCCGACCGGCAGAGTGCCGCGGACCAGAAGGCGGAGCTGGTGCGCAGGATGCGAGAGAAGGCGGCCGGCGCCGAGGGCACCGAAGGCGCCGAGGGCACGGACGGCGACGCCGCGCAGAGCTGACGCCTGCGGGGCACCCGCCCCAAGACGTATCGGAACACCGAGCAGGGCCCGGACACCGCAGCACGCGGTCCGGGCCCTGCCGCGTGGTGCGGGCCCCGTGCGCGGTGCGGGCTCTGTGGGCCGTCCGGGCCCTGCCGCGCGGTGCGCGACAATGAACTAATGACTTCGCTCAACATCGGCCCCCATGTCGTGCAGCCGCCCGTGGTCCTCGCCCCCATGGCGGGCATCACGAACGCGCCGTTCCGCACCCTCTGCCGCGAGTTCGCCGAAGGCGTGCGGGGGTTCGGGGGTCGCCCCCCGATGGACGCAGCTTCCGGCGGGAAGGGGCTGTTCGTGAGCGAAATGATCACGACGCGGGCGCTGGTGGAGCGCAACGAGAAGACCATGCACCTCATCCACTTCGACGCGCAGGAGACCCCGCGCTCGATCCAGCTGTACGGAGTGGACCCGGTCACCGTCGGCAAGGCCGTCCGGATGATCGTGGACGAGGACCTGGCCGACCACATCGACCTCAACTTCGGCTGCCCGGTGCCGAAGGTGACCCGCAAGGGCGGCGGCTCCGCGCTGCCGTACAAGCGGCCCCTGCTGAGGGCGATCCTGCACGAGGCCGTGGGCAACGCCGGGGACCTGCCGGTCACCATGAAGATGCGCAAGGGCATCGACGACGACCACATCACCTTCCTCGACGCCGGGCGCATCGCCGTCGACGAGGGCGTCACCGCCATCGCCCTGCACGGCCGCACGGCCGCGCAGCACTACGGCGGCACCGCCGACTGGGACGCCATCGCGCGCCTCAAGGAGCACGTGCCGGAGATCCCGGTGCTGGGCAACGGTGACATCTGGTCGGCGGACGACGCGCTGCGCATGGTGCGCGAGACGGGCTGCGACGGGGTGGTCGTGGGGCGCGGCTGCCTGGGCCGGCCGTGGCTGTTCGGGGACCTGGTGGCGGCCTTCGAGGGCCGCAGCGAGCGGGCCGCGCCGACGCTGCGCGAGGTCGCCGTGGTGATGCGCCGGCACGCGGAGCTGCTCGGCGAGTGGATCGGTGACGAGGCACGGGGTGTCATCGACTTCCGGAAGCATGTCGCCTGGTACCTCAAGGGGTTTTCCACGGGTGGCGAGATGCGGAAGAAGCTCGCTGTGGCGTCTTCGCTGGCCGAAATGGACGCTCATCTGAGCGAGCTTGATCTGGACCAGCCGTGGCCCGAGGGGGCGGATGGACCCAGGGGGCGTACGTCCGGAAACGGGCGGGTTGTCCTACCGGATGGCTGGTTGAAGGACCCCTACGACTGCTCCGGAATCAGTGACGAGGCGGAGCTGGACACGTCCGGAGGGTGAGATCCGGGGTGCTCCGATGAGCGCCTGGCGGCGTGATTCTCGCCACGCCTGATGATGTAGTTGCTCACATGAGCGGCAGGCGGGGGATTGCACTTTTCCAAGGGGTGGCACTCGGTGCCACCCCTTCTTCGTTTGACGAGTGGTCCATTTCGTCACGGAGAGTGGATGTTCTGCGAGGTTTCAGAGCGGAGTGTAATGATGCGTGCAAGCCTTGAACTCAGTAGGGATCTCACTCGGGCGTACCCGCGGCTTTCGATCTGCTGGCCGACAGGCGGTTAAAGCCGTATGACGGTTAAGTGGACGTACCCAGACACCTTCGATCTGGGTATGTTCCTCGCCGTCAGGGCAGCCAACGCGTCTTCGAGGAGCCGAGACCGTGTCGGAAAACAAAGAACCCCACGTAGCGACCGACCAGAAGTTCGTCTACGACTTCACCGAGGGCAACAGGAACCTCAAGGACCTGCTCGGTGGCAAGGGCGCCAACCTCGCCGAGATGACCAATCTCGGTCTGCCGGTGCCTCCGGGGTTCACCATCACCACCGAGGCCTGCAAGGTCTACCTCGACAGCGGTGACGCTCCCAAGGAGCTGCGCGAGGAGGTCAGCGCCCACCTGGACGCCCTCGAGACGAAGATGGGCAAGAAGCTCGGCCAGGCCGACAACCCGCTCCTCGTCTCGGTCCGCTCCGGTGCCAAGTTCTCGATGCCCGGCATGATGGACACGGTCCTCAACATCGGTCTCTCGGACGCCTCGGTGACCGGCCTGGCCAAGCAGGTCGGCGGCGACGAGCGGTTCGCGTGGGATTCCTACCGGCGCCTGATCCAGATGTTCGGCAAGACCGTCCTGGGCGTGGACGGCGAGCTCTTCGAGGACGCCCTCGAAGCGGCCAAGCACGCCAAGAAGGTCAAGGTCGACACCGACCTGGAGGCCGCCGACCTCAAGAAGCTCGTCCGGAAGTTCAAGAAGATCGTCTCCGACGAGGCGGGCCGGGACTTCCCGCAGGACCCGCGCGAGCAGATGGACCTCGCGATCAACGCGGTCTTCGACTCGTGGAACACCGACCGCGCCAAGCTCTACCGCCGCCAGGAGCGCATCCCCGGCGACCTGGGCACCGCCGTCAACATCTGCTCGATGGTCTTCGGCAACCTCGGCCCCGACTCCGGCACCGGCGTCGCCTTCACCCGCGACCCGGCCTCCGGCCACCAGGGCGTCTACGGCGACTACCTGCAGAACGCGCAGGGCGAGGACGTGGTGGCGGGCATCCGCAACACGGTCCCGCTCGCCGACCTGGAATCGATCGACAAGAAGTCGTACGACCAGCTCATGCAGATCATGGAGACGCTGGAGACCCACTACAAGGATCTCTGCGACATCGAGTTCACCATCGAGCGCGGCCAGCTGTGGATGCTCCAGACCCGCGTCGGCAAGCGCACCGCCGGTGCCGCCTTCCGCATCGCCACGCAGCTCGTCGACCAGGGCCTGATCGACGAGGCCGAGGCCCTCCAGCGGGTCAACGGCGCCCAGCTCGCCCAGCTGATGTTCCCGCGCTTCGACGACAGCGGAGCGCGCGGCGGGGAGGGGCCGCAGCTGCTCGGCAGGGGCATCGCCGCCTCGCCCGGCGCCGCCGTCGGCAAGGCCGTCTTCGACTCGTACACGGCCGTCAAGTGGTCGCGCTCGGGCGAGAAGGTCATCCTGATCCGCCGCGAGACCAACCCCGACGACCTCGACGGCATGATCGCCGCCGAGGGCATCCTCACCAGCCGCGGCGGCAAGACCTCGCACGCCGCCGTCGTCGCCCGCGGCATGGGCAAGACCTGTGTCTGCGGCGCCGAGGAGATCGAGGTCGACACCAAGCGCCGCCGTCTGACCGTCGGCAACACCGTGGTCGAGGAGGGCGACGTCGTCTCCATCGACGGCTCCTCCGGCAAGGTCTACCTCGGTGAGGTCCCCGTCGTCCCCTCGCCCGTCGTCGAGTACTTCGAGGGCCGGATGCACGCCGGCGCCGACGACGCCGACGAGCTGGTCGAGGCCGTCCACCGGATCATGGCGTACGCCGACCGCCGCCGCCGGCTGCGCGTACGGGCCAACGCCGACAACGCCGAGGACGCACTGCGCGCCCGCCGCTTCGGCGCCCAGGGCATCGGCCTGTGCCGCACCGAGCACATGTTCCTCGGCGAGCGCCGCGAGATGGTCGAGAAGCTGATCCTCGCGGACACCGACGACGAGCGCGAGGAAGCCCTGAAGGGCCTGCTGCCGCTCCAGAAGAAGGACTTCATAGAGCTGTTCGAGGCGATGGACGGCCTGCCGGTCACCGTCCGTCTGCTGGACCCGCCGCTCCACGAGTTCCTGCCCGACATCACCGAGCTGTCGGTACGGGTCGCCCTCGCCGAGTCCCGCAAGGACGCCAACGAGAACGACCTGCGCCTGCTGCAGGCCGTCCACCGCCTGCACGAGCAGAACCCGATGCTCGGCCTGCGCGGCGTCCGCCTCGGCCTGGTCATCCCCGGCCTGTTCACCATGCAGGTCCGCGCCATCGCCGAGGCCGCGGCCGCCCGCAAGAACGCCAAGGGCGACCCGCGCGCGGAGATCATGATTCCGCTCGTCGGCACGGTCCAGGAGCTGGAGATCGTCCGCGAGGAGGCCGAGACGGTCATCGCCGAGGTCCAGGCGGCCCACGGCATCGACCTCAAGCTGGCGCTCGGCACCATGATCGAGCTGCCGCGTGCCGCCATCACGGCCGGTCAGATCGCCGAGGCCGCGGAGTTCTTCTCCTTCGGCACCAACGACCTCACCCAGACCGTCTGGGGCTTCTCCCGCGACGACGTGGAGGCCTCCTTCTTCACCGCGTACCTGGAGAAGGGCATCTTCGGCGTCTCCCCGTTCGAGACGATCGACCGCGACGGCGTCGGCGCGCTGGTGAAGCAGGCCGTCGAGGCGGGCCGCAAGACCCGCCCCGACCTCAAGCTGGGTGTCTGCGGCGAGCACGGCGGCGACCCGGAGTCCGTCCACTTCTTCCACGAGGTGGGCCTCGACTACGTCTCCTGCTCCCCGTTCCGCATTCCGGTCGCGCGCCTGGAAGCGGGCCGGGCGGCCGCCCAGTCGACGGGCAGCGACAGCCGCTGACCCGAGGCAGAACCACCGGACCCCTCGCCGGGACCGCTCCACCTCAACCCTCACCCCCGGCGAAGGATCCGGCCCGATACGAAGCGGTGGCACCCTGTGCGGGGGTGCCGCCGCTTCGGCATGCCGCACGGCCGGCGGGCAGCCCCCGGGCGAAACCCGCGCCGGGCCGCGGAGCCTGCGGGCGATACCCGCGGAGCCCTCGCGCGAAGTGGCAGTTGAAAAGTGGACCTTCGCAGTACGGGAGGTGAACGGCGCTCCCGCCAGGAGAGGTGCGGGGCGCGCACCTCGGATCCCCACCCGTGGTACGCGCCCCGTCACCTCAGCCGGACCCCCGGCGCTCTGTGCGAGCACACCGCCGTCAAGTACGGCGAAGCCCCCCACGGCCTTCGCCCCACCTTCTTGGTGCCCGTACCGCGCCGGTTGCCCGACACCCCAAAGCCTCTCGTTTCCGGCCCCTCGGGGCGAGACGTTTCAACTCTGGCCGAAAGGCCGTGGTGACCCCGTGTGAGGGCGTGCATACTCGTCTTCGTGTCGGTTGCGGATGCAACCTTAGGGAGAAGATGGGGAGTTGGGCCGGTGGTGCTGCGTATCCACTTCACGGTGGAGGACCTCGCGCGGGTGCGGCTCGCCGCCCGGCCGGACGCGCTGTGGGAGACGGTGCTCAGCTTCCACCGGCTGCGGGACCGGCGCGGCGGACGGGTCTACGGACAGTGGCGCACGGAGGCACGGACCCGGCTGGGCGGCGGCGGGCGCAAGGCGCGGCAGCTGCTGGCGTCCATGGTGCCCGAGCGCGGGTACTTCCCCGACTTCCTCACCCCGGTGGAGGGTGTGGACGGCTGGGACGACGGGCTTGAGGCGGTGCGGGCCACGCCGGAGGACCGGGTGGCCGGCGAAGTGGCCCTGGTCGGCGGCGGGGCCAAGGACGCGCCCCCGCTCGGCGCCCTGGCCGACGCGCTCGGCGACTACCACCGGGCCGCCGTCGCCCCGTACTGGCCGCACCTGCACGCGCGCGTGGAGGCCGACAGGGCCGCCCGTGGCCGGGCCCTGCTCGACGGCGGCGCCGACGCGCTGCTCACGTCGCTGCCGCCGGTGCTGCGCTGGCGGGCGCCGGTGCTGGAGGCGGACTACCCGGTGGCGCGCGACGTGCACCTCGACGGGCGCGGGCTGCGGCTCCAGCCGTCGTTCTTCTGCCAGGGGGCGCCGGTCATGCTGTACGACCCGAAGCTGCCGCCGGTGCTCGTCTACCCGGTGGCGCACACCCCGCCTGCCGCCCCCGCCACCGTCTCCAGCCCCTACCTCGGCCGGCTCGTCGGACAGACCAGGTCCGTGGTGCTGCGGGCCATCGACCACGGCTGCACCACCAGCGAGCTCGCCCTGCGGGCCGGGGTGTCGCTGGCCTCTGCCAGTCAGCACGCGTGCGTGCTGCGGGAGGCGGGGCTGGTGGTGACCCTGCGGCACGGCAGCGCCGTACTGCACTCGCTGACCCCGCTGGGTGCCGCCCTGCTGCGGGGCGGGGCGGCACCGGCACCTCAGGAGAGGTCCTACGCGCGGAACGGGCCCGTCACCTCGTAGGTGATGCCGCCCGAGGAGCTGCCGCTGGTGCCGCGCTGGCTGGAGAAGTAGAGCCGGCTGCCGTCGGGGGAGAAGGCGGGGCCTGTGATCTCCGAGCCCGACTGGCCGTCGATGCGCAGGAAGGAGGCCACCACGTCGTCCGGGGTGATGACGCAGATCTCCATGTTGCCGCCGTCCTCCGCGACGAACAGGTCGCCCGATGAGGTGCCGGTGACGTTGTCGACACCGGTCAGCGGGGCGCTGCCGTTGACCAGGGAGTCGTCGTAGGTGAGGTCCAGGGTGGCGGCGGCCGCGTCGTAGCGCCACACCCGGTTGTCGCCCTTGGTGGTGAAGAAGCAGATGCCGTTCGCGTAGTAGCAGCCCTCGCCGCCGTTGAAGCGCTTGGCGCCGGAGACCTGGTCGCGGGTGGCCTTGGAGGCGCCGGTCGGGTCGGGGACGGTTGCCCAGGTGACCGGGCCGCTGGTGCCCGAGCCCATCTTCAGCACCTCCAGCTTGCCGGCCGCCAGATTGCCCCAGGTGCTGGGGGTGAACCGGTAGAAGCAGCCGTTGCTGACGTCCTCGGTGAGGTAGATGACCTTGCGGTCGGGGTCGGCGGCGGCCGCCTCGTGCTTGAAGCGGCCCATGGCGTCGCGGCGGACGGCCGCCTTGACCCCCCACGGGTCGGTCTCGTAGACGTACCCGCGGTCCACCTCCTCGCAGGACAGCCAGGTGTTCCACGGGGTCTTGCCGCCCGCGCAGTTCTGCCGGGTGTTGGCGAGGATGCGGTACGCGCCGGTGATCGCGCCCGTCGACGAGAAGCGGAGGGCGCCCGCACCGCCGGAGGGGTTGATCTCGGAGTTGGAGACGTAGATCCAGCCGGTGCCGTCGGCGTAACAGTCGCCGCCGTCGGGGGCGTTGTGCCAGGTGTAGGAGGTGCCGGCGACCTTCTGGCCCGAGCGGGCGACGACACGGCTGCGGAACCCGGCCGGGAGCCGGATGCCGTTGGCGTCGGCGCTGCCGAGCGCACCGTACGGGCCGGTGCCCGGCTGGGCGGGGTCGGCGTGCGCGGCGCCGCGCCAGAGGCTGCCGCCGAAGGCGGTGACGGAGGTGGAGATGACGGCGGTACGCAGGAAGGTACGACGTTCCATGACTGCTCGCTCCAGGGTTCCGGGGACGGGGGGAGGGGCTCGGGTGTGCCCCCGGAACCTAGGTTTGCCGAGTTGACGGAACGTCAACCCGCGGTGAAGAAAAGGCGAAACGAAGAAGGGCGCCTCAGTCGTCGATGCCCGAGCGCTCCACACCCGCCACGATCCACCGCTGGAAAAACAGGAACACCAGCAGCAACGGCAGCACGGAGACCGCCGCCGCGATGAACAGCTCGTGCAGATTGACCGTCTGCGCCGTGTTGAGGGTGGCGAGCGCCACCTGCACCGTCCACGACCGCTGGTCCTGCCCGATCACCAGTGGCCACAGGAAGGAGTTCCACGCCCCGATGAAGACGATGGTGCCGACCGCGGCGAAGACCGGGCGCGCGTTCGGCACGACGACGAGCCAGTACGTCCGCCAGTACCCGAGCCCGTCGACGCGCGCCGCGTCCTCCAGCTCCCGGGGGAAGCCGAGGAAGTACTGCCGGAACACGAAGCACGCGAACGCCGAGAACAGCGTCGGGATGATCAGCCCGCGCAGTGTGGAGACCCAGCCGAGCGAGGAGACCAGTACGAAGCTGGGCACGAAGGTGACGGCCGCCGGGACCATCAGCGTGCCAAGCACCGCGGCGAAGACCTTGCCCGCGTGCCGGTAGGGGATGCGGGCGAGACCGTACCCGGCGAGCGAGGCGAGCAGCAGGGTGCCCAGCGTGGTGGCCACCGCGATCAGTGTGGAGTTGAGCAGGGAGCGGCCGAAGGGCACGGCGGTGCCGGCGAACAGTTCGGTGACGTTGTCCCAGCGCAGGGACGCGGGGAAGAGAGTCCACTCGGGAGAGGTGATCTCCTGGTCGGTGGCCAGCCCGTTGCGCAGCAGCAGGTAGAAGGGGACGAGGAAGAGCAGCGCGAGCGCGAGCAGCAGAGCCGTCCGCAGTGCGCGCCCCACCCGGACCAGGGCGTCGTCCATCGGTCAGTCCTCCTTCCGGCCGAGGCCGAAGAACCGGGCCTGGAAGACGGTCACGACGGCGATGACCAGTGCCAGGATGATCGCGCCCGCACTGCCGAGTCCGAGGTTCTGCCCCTGGCCGAGGGCCGTGTAGTAGAGGTAGACCAGCGGCGGCCTGGCGTACGGCGGATAGCCGCGCGAGTCGGAGAGCAGGTTGTAGAACTCGTCGAAGGCCTGGAAGGCGTTGATGACCAGGAGCAGGACGACGGCGACGGAGGTGGCGCGCAGCATGGGCAGGGTGATGTGCCGCAGGACCTGCCAGCCGGGGCGGGCGCCGTCCACCGACGCCGCCTCGTACAGGGACGGCGGGATGCGCTGCAGCCCGGCCAGGAAGAGGATCATGTAGAAGCCCGCCTGCAGCCACAGCCGTACGGTCACGACGACCAGCCAGTACCAGGGCGGGTCGGTGGTCGACAGCCAGGCGGTCTGGTCCGCGCCGAACCAGCCGAGCACGGTGTTCGCCAGCCCGAACCGCACCCCGTTGAAGATCGACATCTTCCAGATCAGCGCGGCGACCACGTAACTGCAGGCCGCCGGGAGGAAGAAGACCGACCGGAAGAAGGCCTGCGCGAACCGGAGCCGGTTCACCATCAGCGCGAGCGCGAGGGACAGCGCGTAGGTCGCCGGGACGATGAACGCGGTGAACAGCACGAAGGTGCCCATGCTGCTGGTGAAGGCGTCGTCCCGCAGCATCGCGGCGTAGTTGGCGAAGCCGACGAACTCCGTCGGGGAGACGGTGTTGTGCGCGTCGAAGAAGCTGAGGTACAGGCTCCACAGCAGTGGTACGTAGGTGAACAGGCCGAGTCCGAGTGCGAAGGGGCCGACGAACACCCAGAACCACAGCGTGCGGTTCTGGGTGCCCCACCTCGTGCCCCGCTTGCTGCCCCGCCTCGTGCCCCCCTTGCTGTCCCACCTCGCGCCCTTGCCCCGCGTCGTTGCCCGCTCGCGGGACGCGCGCGCCGTACCGGGGGTGCCACCGCTCACGAGGACTTCTTCTGCACGCGCCGCAGCTCCTCGCCGGCCTTGCGGACCACCTTCTTCAGCTCGGTTTCGGGGTTCGCGCCGTCCTTGATGATGCGGCTCAGCGCGTCCTGGTACGCGGTCTGGGCGAGCGGGGTCCACAGCAGCGGCTGGGCGTAGCCGTGCTCACCCGCGTACTTCACCGCGTCGGCCGCAGCCCCCTTCCGCAGCTTGTCGGCCTTCTTGGCGAGGGAGGTGCGGGCGGGGATGTGGAAGCCGTACGACAGGGCGAAGTCCGTCTGGAAATCGGCCTGCTCGATCCACAGCCACTTGATGTATTCCTTGGCCGCGGCCTGCTGCTTGCTGCGCGCGCTGACCGCCGCCCCGTACGCCCCGACCGGCACGGACGGCTTGCCCGCGGCGCCCTCCTTCGGGAACGGAAGCACCCCGAAGTCGTCCCCGAGCGCCTTCTCCACGGCCGGCAGCGCCCACAGCCCCGACCACTGCATCGCGGTCAGCCCCTGGATGAAGGCGGACGGGTCCGCCCAGTCCGTGGGGGCGCCGAGCAGCAGCGACTTGTCCGCGTACAGGGCGCGCAGCCGGCCGAGCGCGCGGGCAGCGGCCGGGTCGTCGAAGCCGACCTTGCCGTCGGCGGTGACGAGGGAGAGCCCGGCGGCGTACAGCGGGGTGCCGCCGACGGCGCCCGCGCCGCCGTCGTTGCCGAGGAAGAGCCCCTTCGTCCTCCTGTCCGTCAGTTTCTTCGCCGCGTCCACCAGCTCCTCCAGCGTGCGGGGCGGTTCGACGCCGGCGGCCCTCAACAGGCTCTTGCGGTAGAAGAGGATCTGCATGTCGACGACCTGCGGGACGGCGTAGATCCTGCCCCGGTACGTCTTGGGGGCCAGCACCGCGGCGTCGAAGTCGTCCTTCACCCCGTCGAAGAGGTCCGTGAGGTCGACGACCTGACCGCCCCGGATCTGGTCCAGGCTGGGGCCGTTGACCTCGAAGACGTCGGGGCCGCTGTCGGTGAGGAGGGCGGCGGCCGTCTGCTGGTCGTAGTTGCCCGGCCGCCACTGCACGGTGACCTTGGTCTTCCTGTACGCCGCCGCGTAGCGCCGCACGGCCTGCTCGGTGCCGTTCTCGCCGTACTGGTGGTACCACTGGGCGAGGCCGCCGCCCGGCCCGGTACCGCCGCCTCCCGTACCGCCGCCGCCCGAACTTCCGCCGCCGCGGCCCGTGTTGGAACCGCAGGCGCCGAGCGCTCCGGTGAGGGCGAGGGCGGATCCCGCGGCGAGGAGATTTCTGCGACTGATGGACATGCCTTGTTCCCCCAGTGGTCGACCGTCGGACCGGGCCATCGTGAAGCCGAACGGCCCGACGATCAACCATGCCTCGGATTTACGGCCGGTCCGTTGCGGCCGCATGTCACTTCTCGGAGGTCCGGGGGAGGAGCCTTCCGGGGCGGCTTTACCCCGCGGGGGTGGGGTAAACCGAACCGCGGACCTCCGTACGGGCACGCTCGTCCGGGAGGCCGCCGGCCGCCAGCCTTGAGGCATGGACACCCCCACGCACACCTCCGGCACGTCGTACGGCCAGGCCCAAGGCACGGGCGCTTCCGGCTCCGGCACCCAAGCCCCCGGCACCCACGCCCCCGGCGCGCGTACCTCCCGCTCCGGCATCCCCGTCACCGGCGCACCCGCCCCGCACCGCCGCTTCCCCGGATGGCGCTCCGTCCTCCGCGAGCCCTTCCGGTCCGCGACCTGGCGTCGGGTCGCCCACCTCCTCCTGGCACTGCCCCTCGCCCTGCTCTGCCTCCCGGTGGCCTTCCTGGGCGGCCCGGTCGGCAGGATGCAGTTCTGGCTGGTGCGGCGGGTGCTGCGGGCGGACCCGGGCACCGAGATACGTGAACGTGCAGGGCCGCTCGGGGTGGTGCACGCCCTGGCCGTCGCACCGCTCGCGCTGGTCTCTGTCGTCGTCGTGGGGTACGGCTGGTCACTCGTCGCGCTCAACCTCGGTTACCCGCTGCGCGTCGACAACGACTTCGCCCGGTCCTGGGGCGGCCCCACCCTGGCCGGCGCCTGGGCGGTGCACGCGGCGGGCGGTGTGGTGTTCCTGCTGCTGATGCCGTGGGTCGTCAAGGGGCTGAGCGCGCTGCACGTACGGCTCGCCACCGGGCTCCTGGGACGGGAGCGGGCCGGTCTCGGGCGGAGCGTCGCCCTCGCACTGGGAGTGGCGGCGCTCTGCGGGCTGCTGTCCGTGCCGGTCATCCATCAGCTTTAGTGGCCACCATGCACCGCCGTCTCCTCCCGCCCGGCGCCCAGGCCGTCCGTCTCCGTACCCCGGCGCACGCCAGGACCCTGCTGTACGCCCTGCTCGCGCTGCCGTTCGGCCTGGTGGGCGCGGTGCTGGTGCTTGCCGGGCTGCTGGCCGGAGGCGCCCTGGCGGTCACCGCCCCCGGCCCGTGGCTGATCGCGGCGACCGTACGGGGTGCGGCGGGCCTCGGTTCCCTCCAGCGCGGCCTGGCACGCCGGCTGCGGGGCGCCGACATCGAGGACCCCGTACGGGCGGAAGCGACCGGGCTGCTCGGCTGGCGCCGCAGCGCGCTGGCCGACCGGGCGGGATGGCGGGCCGTCGGCTGGGCGTGCGCCGCCCCACTGCTCGCCCTCCCGGCGCTCGTGGCCGCCACCGTCGGATATGTGTACGGCCTCCTCTTCCTGCTGCACCCGCTGCTCCAGCACGTCAACTACCAGACGGTGCACGGGCCCGACGGGCGTGAGCGGCACGTCTCGCTCGAACTCCTCGGCGTACAGCTGGACACCTGGCCGCGATGGGTGGTGGTCGTGCTGGCAGGCGCCCTCCTCCTGGCGGCCGCGCCCTGGCTGGTCCGCCGGGCCCTCGTGCCGTACGACCTCGTCCTGCGCGCGCTCCTCGGTCCAGGGGCTGCCGACCGGCGCATCCGTACCCTGGAGGAGACCCGTGCGCAGGCCGTCGAGGACACGGCGGCCACCCTGCGGCGCATCGAACGCGACCTCCACGACGGCACCCAGGCCCGGCTCGTCGGGCTCGGCATGCACCTCACCATGATCCGCGAGCTCGTCGTGGCCGGTGCGGACCGGGACCGGCTGCTCGCCGTCGTCGAGACCGCCAGGGGCAACGCCACCCAGGCCGTCGCCGACCTGCGCCACCTCGTCAAGGGCATCCACCCGCCCGTACTGGACCAGGGCCTCGACGCCGCACTCGCCACCCTGGCGGCCGACTGTCCGCTGGCGGTGTGCGTACGGGTCCGGATCGCAGTGCGCCCTTACCCGGCCCTGGAGTCCATCGCCTACTTCTGCACCGCCGAACTGCTGGCGAACGCCGCCAAGCACAGCGGAGCCGGTGCGGTGGACGTCGAAGTGACCGCGGACGGGGGACGGCTGACGCTGCGGGTGCGGGACGACGGCCGTGGGGGAGCGGTGGTCGGTGCGGGCAGCGGACTGAGCGGGCTGCTCGGCCGGATCCGCGCGGTGGACGGGACACTGGAGTGCGACAGCCCAGCAGGTGGGCCTACCGTGATCACTGTCGTACTGCCCTGCAGTTAGGGCCTGTCCGGCGCATCCTGCCGGGGCCGCGGGCCCTTGCGTACCGGAGCGGGAGGCCCGGGCGCCCCACTGACCGAGGGAGCTCCACCCGACCATGCGCCCCCCGTCCGAGCCGTCGCTGCCTGAGCCGTTGCCGTCCGAGCCGCCGTCGCCGGGCGAGTCGTCGTCGTCCGAGCCGCGGTCGGCGTCCGCGTCCGCGCCCTCGTCCCTGCGTGTCGTCATCGCCGAGGATTCCGCACTGCTGCGCGACGGGCTGGTGCAGTTGCTCGCGATGCGCGGCGTGGAGGTGGTGGCGGCGGTCGGCGACGCGGAGCGGCTGCTGGCGGCGGTGGCCGAGCACCGGCCGGACGCCGCGGTGGTCGACGTACGGATGCCGCCGACGCAGACGGACGAGGGGCTGCGGGCCGCGGTGGAGATCAGGCGGACCTGGCCCGGGGTGGGGGTGCTGATCTTCTCCCAGTACGTGGAGACGCGGTACGCCGCGGAACTGCTGGGCGGCGGCCGGGGCGGCGGTGCGGGTGTCGGCTATCTGCTGAAGGAACGCGTCGTCGACATCGGCGAGTTCGTGGACGCGATCGGGCGGGTCGCCGCGGGCGGCACCGCGCTCGACCCGGAGGTGGTGGCCCAGCTGTTCGGCGCGAGCAGGCGGCGGTCGGCGCTGGACGGGCTGACCCCGCGCGAGCGCGAGGTGCTCGCGCTGATGGCACAGGGGCTGACGAACCAGTCGGTCGCGCGACGCTTCGTGGTGACGGACCGGGCCGTCGAGAAGCACGTGGCGAACATCTTCGCCAAGCTGGGACTCGCGGTGGAGGAGGGCGGGCACCGCAGGGTGCTGGCGGTGCTCAGGTATCTGGAGGGGTAGGGCGGGCACCCCGTGTGAGAGCCCGCCCCCCAACCCGTCCACAGCCCGCCCGAAGCCCGTCCGGGGCCCGCCCGTGCCCGACAGGGTCAGCCGATCTTCAGCTCACCCATCTCGCTCCAGCCCGTCTGCCCCTCGATCGTCGTGCTGACGATCTCCGGCGTGTGGCGCAGCAGCGGGCGCATGGTCTCCATGGCGGCGCGGAAGTGGTCGGAGTCGACGTGCGCGGCGGCGGCGTCGTCCTGGAACGCCTCGACCAGGGTGTAGGAGGCCGGATCCGCCACGCTGCGGGACCACTCGAACCACAGGTTGCCCGGCTCGGCGCGCGTCGCGGTGGTGAACGCCTCGACGTGGCTCATCCAGGAATCGGCGTACTCCGGCTTTACGGGGAACTTCACGACAATAAAGATCATTGCCCCATTCTAGGGCGGCCGCTTAACCGTCCTTCAGCACTCCCTCAAGGCCGCCTTAAGGAACCGGCCGCACGGCTCTGACCAGCCCATTTTCCCCGGCGGCCACCCCTAGTGTGCCGGTTGTGACGATCGAGGCCACCCCACCGCCGGCGCATGCCTACCCCGCCCTGGCGGCCTACCTGTCCCGCACCGACCCACCCCGCACGACCCCACCCCGCACCGACCCACCCCGCACGACCCCACCCTGCACGACCCAGCCCCGAGGCGACGGGCCCCGTCCGGCCCCGGGCCCGGACGCGGCCCGCGCCGCGGCTCCCGCAGCCGGTGCCGCGTCGGCCGCCGCGGTGCTGACGGCTCCGTCCGCAGCGCCCGTGGCGCCGCGGTTGTCGCCCCGTACCGTCCGGGCCGGCATCCTCGCCGGGCTCGGGGCCGTCTGCGTGCTGTGGGGCGTACAGGCCGTGCCGTCGTTCCGGCTCGACGTGCTGTTCGCGTCCGGGGCGCACCTGACCGGGCTGCTCGCCGGGTACGGGGTGCTGGTCATGCTGTTCCTGATGGCGCGGGTGCCCGCCGTCGAGCACGGGGTCGGCGCGGACCGGCTGGCCCGCTGGCACGCGCTCGGCGGGCGGTACGTGCTGTCGCTGTGCGTCGCGCACGGAGTGCTGGCGCTGTGCGGGTACGCCGCGCACGGCGGAGCGGACCTCCTCACGGCGGGAGCGGAGCTGCTCGGCTACGGGGGTGTCCTGGCTGCCGTGGCCGGGACCTTGCTGCTCGCGGCGGTGGGCGTCACCTCGGCGCGCGCCGTCCGGCGCAGGGTCAGGCACGAGACCTGGCGGGGCGTCCACCTCCTGACGTACCTCGGCGCGGGACTCGGCTTCGTGCACCAGCTGGCCGGCCCCGACGTGGCGAGCCATCCGCTCGTGCTGTGGACGTGGGCGATGCTGCACGCGAGCGTGGCGGTGCTGCTGGTCTGGTACCGGGCTGTGGTGCCCGTACGGCAGGCGCTGAGGCACCGGCTGCGGGTGGCCGAGGTGCGGGACGAGGCGCCCGGTGTGGTGTCGGTGGTGGTGCGCGGCACCGGACTCGACGAACTGCGGGCGGAGGCGGGCCAGTTCTTCCGGTGGCGGTTCCTGCAGCGCCGGGTGTGGCACACCGCGCTGCCGTTCTCGCTGTCCGCGCCGGTCAGGGACGACACCATGCGGATCACGGTCAAGGCGGCGGGCGACCACACCAGGCGGCTGCGCAGGCTGCGGGTCGGCACCCGGGTGCTGGCGACCGGACCCTTCGGGGCGATGACCGCGCACCGGCGCACCCGGCGCAAGGTACTGCTGCTGGCCGGCGGCGTGGGCATCACTCCGATGCGAGCCCTCTTCGAGACCCTGCCGGGCGGCCCCGGCGAACTGACGCTGCTCTACCGGGCCAACAACGCGGGGCAGCTGGTGCTCAGGGCGGAGCTGGAGGAGATCGCCCGGGTCCGCGGGGCCGAACTGCACTTCCTGCTCGGCGCGTCCGACGCCGCGTACGACCCCATGGCCCCCCAGGCGCTGCGCGCACTGCTGCCCGACATCGCCGAACACGACGTGTACCTGTGCGGGCCGCCCGCGATGGCACGGGCCGCGACCGTCTCGCTGGGCAGGGCCGGCGTGCCCGAGTCCCGTATCCACGCCGAGGTCTTCAGCTTCTAGCCCCCTGCCCCCGCTTCCCCTCTTCGCTTCCCTCCTCGCTTTCCGTCCTCCGACTCCAACCTCCAGGGACCCCAGCCCCCATGGCACGTCACCGCAGACCCGCCCCGCTCCGCACCGCTGCCGTCGCCGCCCGGGCCCGTCGGCACGTCGCCGCCGGGCTCTTCGGCGTGAGCGCGCTCACCGCGACCTTCCTGTCCGTGGCCGTCGCGCCGGCCGCCCCGCCCGCCCCCGACCGGGCGCCCGCAACGGGCGGTTCGGGCCTTGCTCAACTTTCCATCAAGTAAGTGGCCCATGAAGGTGGTGCCTCGTACTGTCGTGGCCATGCCCGACATCTCGATCACCGCCGTCATCCTGCTGTGCCTCGCGGCTGCTGCCGCCGGATGGGTCGACGCGGTGGTGGGCGGCGGCGGGCTGCTGCTCCTGCCCGCCCTGGTCATGGGGCTGCCGGGCACCATGGCGAGCACGTTCGCACTGGGTACGAACAAGGCGGTCGCGATCGTCGGCACGACCGGCGCGGCGATCACCTATGTGCGCAAGGCGCCGGTGGACGTGCGGATCGCGGTACGGATCGGCATCGCGGCGCTCGCCGGGTCGATGGCCGGGGCGTTCTTCGCCGCCGGGATCAGCAACGAGGTCATGCGCCCCATGATCATGGTCGTTCTGGTGGGCGTCGGCACCTTCGTCATCTTCCGGCCGAACTTCGGCACCGCGCCCGCCACCGGCCCCGCCACCAAGCAGCGGATCCTCGCCGCGATCCTCCTCGCGGGCTGCGGCATCGGCTTCTACGACGGCCTGTTCGGGCCCGGCACCGGCACCTTCCTGGTGCTCGCGCTGGCCGCGATCCTGCACTTCGACATGGTCACCGCGTCCGCCACCGCGAAGATCGTCAACGTGTGCACCAACGCCGGGGCGCTCGCCATGTTCGCCTACCAGGGGTACGTGCTGTGGCAACTGGGGCTGCTGATGGCGGTGTTCAATTTGGCGGGCGCCATGCTGGGCGCGCGCACCGCGCTCAAGAAGGGCAGCGGATTCGTCAGGGTGGTGCTGCTGGTGGTGGTGTTCACCCTCGTGGCCAAGCTGGCGTACGACCAGTGGGTGGCGGCCTGAGACCGGGAGCCACGCCACCGGCACCCGGCCGACGGGCCACAGGCCCTGGTCCCGCTCTCCCGTCCGCCCGCGGTGCCGCTTCGTCGTCCGCCCGCGGTGCCGCCTTCTGGTCCGGCCGCGGTCCCGCTTCGTCGTCCGTCTCCGGACCTGCCTTCTCGTCCGGCCGCGATCCTGCGGTTCGGGTGGCGGACACCGCCCGCACCCCAGTGAGGTGCGCGTACGCCACCACATTGCCCCGGTAGCCCTGGCCCTCGACGAAGCCGCCCCCACAGGTGATCACCCGCAGTTCGGGGCGGGGGGCCTTGCCGTAGACCTTGTCGTCCGGGAACTTCCCGGCGTCGTACACCTCGATCGCGTCGATGGTGAACACGGCGGTCCTGCCGTCCTCGCGCAGCACTTCCACCGTGTGCCCCTTGCGCAGCGAACCGAGGTGGAAGAAGACCGCGGGGCCGCTCGCCGTGTCGACGTGCCCGGCGACGATCGCGGTGCCCGAGGTGCCGGGCGGGGTGCCGTCCCGGTACCAGCCCGCGATATTGGGATCGTCCTGGGGCGGTACGTCGAGAGAGCCCCCGGCACCGAGGCCGAGCCCCATCACGGGGGTGTCCACCCGGATCTGCGGAATACGCAGCCGGAGAGGCGCGGACGGCGGCAGTGGGGCGGGCGCGGGTGCGGCAGCCGCGGGGCGCTCGGGAGGCGGGCCCCCCGACCGGTCCGCGCGGCCCGCCGCGAACGCCTCGGCGGCGGTCGGCTGCGGCGGGGCTGTGCCCTCCGCCGCACCCTCCCTGACCAGCCACAGTCCGGTGAGCGCGGCAATGACGACCAGGGCGCCCTGGGCGCGGAGCCGGGCGGAGCCCGCGGCACCCGGGGCACTTCCTGGCGGCTCGGTCACTGGCATGGGGGCACTCCCACTGGTCCACTCGTGCGTACGGCCCGTGTCCCCGCCCGGGACTCATGGTGAAGGGCGGGGACACGGATCGGCGGCGGTTCAGCCGTGCTGCTGCGTCTCCCTCGCCCGGCGACGCAGCAGCAGCCAGCCGCCGCCCACGGCGGACGCGGCCAGTACGGCCGCTCCCACCGCGATCTGGGGGGTGCCGGGGCCGGTCGTGCCGCCGCCTACACCGGTGCGTACGTGACCCGTGGGAGTGGTGGGGCTGTGCGTGGGGGAGGGGTGGTGGGGGCTGGGCACCGGTGCGCCCGCCTCCACCCACAGGGCGCCCATCGCCGACCCTTGTCCGTCCGCGCAGGACACGGTGACCGGGTACTCGCCGCCGGTGGTGTGGTTCGGCACCTTGAACTTGCCCACCAGCACTTCCTTGTGGGTGGCCCTCTCCATCGGGAACTCGTTGACGCCGAGCGAAGAGGCCTCGCCACTGCCGGCGCCTTCGGGCCCGCACGCGGTGGTGTTCACCGTGACCTCCGTGCCGGGCGCCGCCGTCGGCGGGTTGAACTCCAGCTCCCCGGCGGCGTCCTCGTTCTCCGCATGGGCCACCCCGCCCGCTCCCGGCACACCAGGTGCGCCCAGCGCGAGGACGGCGGCAGCGGCGGCGATCACCGTGCCGGTCGTGCGGAGGCGGGGGCGGGGGCGGGCGACGGGCTGGTGCATGGGAGTCCTCCGGGGGCGTACCGCTCTTGCTCTTCGTCCTGCTGCCGGCCGGCCGTCGGCCGACTGCTGTCCGGCGTCCGGCTTCCGGCGTGTCCGGGATCCGGCATCCTCGGCGTCCGGCGTCCGCGTGTCAGGCGTCCGTGTCCCGGTACCTCTGGCGCGTACCGCTGTCTCCGAGATAAACGGCGTCCGGCTCCTCCCGCCTGCCGAGACGGCGCGTCATAGGGTGCCGGGGGCTGCTCCTTCACCCGTACGCCAGCTTGTTCGGGCAGGTCAGCGGCGGTGGCGGGGGATCAGGCGGCGCACCGGACCGAATGGGTGACGGTGCGACGGAACAACCACTTCGGGGAGCGGAGGGCGGCCAGAGGGAGGGGCCGGAGAGGGGAGGAAGGGGTTGGAGAGGGGTCGGAGAGATGCCGGAGAGGGGCGGGGCCCGGCTCGGCGCACGGTACCGGGAAAGAAGTTTCCCGCCCGCGCTTGACCTCAAGTTTGCTTGAGGTCGGAGTCTTCTCGGCATGGACCTCACGAGCACCGCATCCGCTGTCACCGCCCGCCACGACTCCGCCGACGACAGGCCCGTCCGGGTCGCCGTCGTCGTCGCCAGCAACCGCGAGGGGCGCTTCGCCCCGGTCATCTCCCAGTGGTTCCTTACCCGCGCCGAGGAGTTCGGCGGGCTGGAACTCGACGTCGTCGATGTCGCCGACGTGGCGCTGCCGACCGCCCTCTCCTTCAACCCCTCCGACGCCGTACGGGCCGAACACGTCGCCATCGCGGCGAGACTGGCGGCCGCGGACGCCTTCGTCGTCATCACCCCCGAGTACAACCACTCCTACCCGGCGGGGCTGAAGAACCTGATCGACTGGTTCACCACCGAATGGCACGCCAAGCCCGTCGGGTTCGTCTCCTACGGAGGCCTCTCCGGCGGTCTGCGTGCCGTCGAGCACCTGCGGCAGGTCTTCGCCGAACTGCACGCGGTGACGATCCGCGACACCGTCTCCTTCCACGGGCCGTGGGGCCAGTTCGACGAGGACGGGCAGCACACCGACTCCGACGCGAGCGAGACCGCCGCCAAGTCCCTGCTGGGGAAGCTCTCCTGGTGGGCCCTGGCCCTGCGCGACGCCAAGTCCGCCCGCCCCTTCGCCGCGTAGCAAGCGCCGCGCCGCGCCCCTCGCAGACGTGCCCGTCACAGATGAGGCCCCTGCCCGACATGCACGCGCTCGTCGCCCCCTTGGGCGGCGGGGCCGCCCCCCCGGGGGGGCGGAACGGGCGGGCAAGGGGGCGGCCCCCCGGCGGAGCCGAACAACCCGCCCCCGCCCACCGACACCCCGTCCCACCTACACCCCCGCCCCCCCAGCGGATGCACCGCCGGCTCCGGCCGCTCCGTACCCGAATCCAACGGCAACCCGGACATTCTGGAACAGCCGTCCATCCGCCACGGCTCTCCCGCACCCCCCTCCGATCGGGCCCCGCCTTCGAACGCGCCGACACGCCGCCCACTCGAACGGGTGTAACGGGTTTGGTGGTTGCCCGTTACCAGTAGCAACCTGCCCTGCATGCACAGCTCACACCTGAAGACCCTCGTGACCGCCGCAGCCCTGGCCGCCACCTTCTTCGCCCCCACCGGCGAGGCCCGCGCCGCCGAGCCGCATGCCGCCGAGCCCCACCCCCCGGTGGCCTCCGCACCCGACCACGCGCAGTGGGTGGGCAGGACACTGGTCCGCGCCGGGGAGTGGCCCTCCTTCGCCGTCCCGGCCGACCGCCTGGTGCACGAGCGCGACCTTCCCGAGCCGTACCGGATCGTCACCCCGGGTTCCTTCGTGACGCAGGACTACCGCCCGGACCGGGTGAACGTCTTCGTCGACGACCAGGGCACCATCACCCACGTCACCCTCGGCTGAACACGCCCCGCGCACCCCGCTCCCCGCACGCCTGGCGCACCCCGTGCACCCCGCACACTCCCACGCCCGCTCCCACCACGCCCCTCGCCCCAGGGTGCCGCCGGTGATCAGCGCAGCGCCTCGGTCACGCCCTTCTCCCGCTCACCGAGGAAGTGCGGATCGGGCTTGAACGCGGCGTCCAGCGCGGCCTTCGACGCGGCGAACATCTCCCGGGCCCCGCCGTAGTACCAGGTCGCGTCGTGCACGTCGTCGACGCCGACCCCGAAGCCCTCGACCCCGGCCGCGTCGCAGAGCGCGACGGCCCGCCGTATGTGGAAGCCCTGGCTGATCAGTACCGCCCGGTCGACGCCGAAGATCTTCTTGGCCCGTACGCAGGAGTCCCAGGTGTCGAAGCCGGCGTAGTCGCTCACCACGTGCTTGTCCGGCACCCCGTGCCACACCAGGTAGCCGCGCATCGCGTCCGGCTCGTCGTACTCCGCGCGTCCGTTGTCCCCCGTCACCAGCACCACGCGCACCTTGCCCGCCCGGTACAGCTCCGCCGCCGCGTCCAGCCGCCTCGCCAGGTACGGAGTCGGCTCGCCCCGCCACAGCCCGGCTCCGAAGACGATCGCCACCTCCCGCTCCGGCGCCCGGGCCACCTCCCCGACCCGCCCGCCGGCCGCCGCGTACGTCCAGGTCGAGGGGATCAGGGCCAGGACGCACCCCGCCATGACGGCCTGGACGAGGCGTCGCTTCCCCCGCCTGCTCCCCGGCAGCCGGGGCCACTTCACCTCGACGCGTCTCAGCCGCATGACATTCCCCCGTGGTACGTGCAGGTCTCCTGCCTGTCCGACGCCCGGGCGGGCGCGAAAGTTCCGCAGTTCCGCGCCGCGCCGGTCGCGCCGCGCCGGTCGCGCCGCGCCGGTCGCGCCGCGCCGGTCGCGCGTGCTGGTCGCGTCCGCCGGTCGCGCGTGCCCGTCGCGCACGCCCGTTGCGTGTGACCCTTCCGCTTCTCCCCGAGGCCCGGGGCGGGTGCGGGGGCGGGGGCGCGAAAAGCAGTGCTAATTCAGCGTGCATGCCAAGGAATCCTCGGGGCACACGTCTGCCTGGAGGTTGATAACCATGGTTCCCCTGCTTCTCGTTCTCCTGCTGATCCTGATCCTTTTCGGTGCCGGATTCGCAGTAAAGATTCTCTGGTGGATCGCCATTGCCGTACTGGTGCTGTGGCTGCTCGGTTTCGTTGCCCGGTCCAGTGGCAGCGGTGGCCGACGTGGTCGCTGGTACCGCTGGTAGCCAGGACCGAACTGTGCCTGCAGGTCAGGACACGACTGTGAAGGCGTAGTGCAACGGCACGAATGCGGGTGGCCCGGACAGACATCTGTCCGGGCCACCCGCACTGTCACTTATAAACATATCCCAGCCCAC
>NZ_JBHXRV010000017.1:52710-146889 GCF_042716745.1 Streptomyces sp. NPDC058663 | reverse complement strand
TTATAAGAGACAGGACGCGACGCGGTGCCGCTACGCGGCACTTCCCTCGGTCGCTCCGCTCCCGACACGCCGGTCCACTCCGTGGCCCTGCGTGTCCGGGCGACCGCTTCGCGGCCTCCCGGACTCTGGTGCTCCGCACCAGCAACTCGCCTGCTCCGCAGTCGAGTTGGCCCGCTTCGCGGGGGCTGGCTACGCGAGAGGGTGGCCCGGGCCCGTGTGAGTCGGCTACCCGACGTGACTGAGCGTAAGAAGCTGAATGGGTCGCTCCGGCCTGCCTGCTGAGTGTGCGTCATTCTGGCACCCCGCTGGAAAAGCTCAGGATCGGGCATCCCCTCCCCCGCCGCTCGCTCCCGTTTCTCCGGGCCCTCCCCCGCAACACCACACCCGCTCACCCCCTCTGACCTGCACCAACACCCACCACACCCGAGCAACCCACACGGTGGCCCGCCCCCACACCCCCGATCTGACAGTCCGTCAGGAAACAGAACCGAATTCCGACCCTCTACGAGTCGAATCCAGCACCCCGAACACAAACACCCGATCGCCCCCGAACACCACCCACGAAAAAGGGCCGCACCCCCCGAGCAAAACAGCCCAGGAAATGCAGCCCCAATTCACGCCCCGAATTCACCGCGCCCGGGGGCGAGCACCTCGGGCCACAGGCACCGCCGGGGTGACCCCAGGGCCCCGGCCCCGTGCCCCGACTCGGCCGCCCCCGGGCCGTCGCACGCAGGGCGGTGCGGCGCAGCGGGCGAGCCCTGCGAGCCCCAGTCCGGAAGAAGAACCTGCTGCCCGACCCCCGAGCAGCGTCCTGTGCTGCTGCCCCGCCCTTTTTCCCAGGGGTGGCGGTACAGGAGGCTGTGAGGGGGTTGTCAGGGTTCTCTCAGGCGCCAACCACGGGGGATGACCTGCGGAAACGCGCCGTTGCCCAGAAAGGCGCGCAACGGGTAAGGCAAGGGCTAAAGCAACCCCTAAAGCAACGGGCGCGGCGGGCAGGCCCGGGGCGATTGCTTGCGGCGCGGGCGAGCCCCGCGAGCCCGGCCCGGAAGAAGAACCTGCCGCCCGACCCCCGAGCAGCGTCCTGTACTGCTGCCCCGCCCTTTTTCCCCAGGGGTGGCGGTACAGGAGGCTGTGAGGGGGTTGTCAGGATTCGCCGACGTACTGACCACGGGGGCTGACCAGCACAAACGTCCCGCCGTCGCGGAACCCATGTCAGGGGTTCTGTCAGGGGTTCTGTCAGGTGTTGGGGCAGGGGTTCTGTCAGGGGGCTGTGCCCACGGCCTGCATCTCGTGGAGGCCCAGGGTGAACGGTGTCTGCCGGGTTTCGGTGAAGGTGCCCGTCTCGCCGGTGCCGCCGACGACCTGCCAGTCCACCGTCCAGGTCGAGGTGGCGGTGCCCCGGTAGGGCTGCCCGAGAGGGCGCGCGAGGCGGGTGTACCGGTGACCGCAGTCCGGTGACGGGGAGGTGCCCCGGGCCGGGGAGTACGGGGTGCCCGGTCCGGCGCAGGTGGCCGTGGTGCCGTCTCCCATGGTCCAGGCGATCGAGGTGACCGTGGCCGTCGCGGAGACCGTCACGCCGCCGGCCGTCGCGGTCGCGGTGGTCGGCCCGTACGTCGACTCGGTCGGCTCCACCCACATCCACACCGGCAGCCCGATCAGGTACGGCCGCCCCGCTCGCGGGGCGGCCACCTTCGGGCCGTCGAGGCGGACCTGGTCGATCGCCTGGTGCGCGACGACTTCAGGGTCGATGGCGGGCGCGGCCGGGGCGGCGCCGTCCGCGATCCAGACCGGGCGGGCGGTCTGCGTGTCGTCGCACTCCGCGATGAACACCGCACCCTTGTCGCCCGGCTTGTGCCCGCCCCACAGCGGACTGCCCACCGGAGGCTGCGGCTCGACCCGGGTGTACCGGCAGACGGGCTTGCCCGGCTTGCCCTTGCCACCCTTGGACCCGGCCGCCACCGGGGAGCCGGCCCAACCGGCGCCGCCCGGCTTGCCCTCGGTACTGCCGCCGTCAGCGGCGCAGACGCGGACGAAAATCGAGCTGGACCCCATGCACCCCGGATCCGGCCCGTCCGCCCAGGCCGCAGGGATGGGGGCCCCGACCAGGGCCATGGCCAGGACCAGGGGCGCCCCCGCGGCCCGGCGCCTCAGCATGTCCCGCCGCCCTGCGGGTCCAGGTCGGTCACCATCCACCGCCCGTCCCAGCGCTCCATCGAGGCCGTGGCCGTGTAGCGCAGCGGCTGAGCCGAGGGCAGCGGGATCGGCTTGCCCGCCTTGACGTCGTAGGTCTCGTACTCCGACAGGTCGATGCAGTCGGACACCGTGGCAGTCGGGATCTTCGCCCGCATGTCCAGGCTGGACACCGCCGGGGTGTGCCCGGCACCGCCCCGCACGACCGTCCCCGCGGCTTTCATCTGCCGCAGGTCCATGCGCATCTTCCCCAGCGCCTGCGTCGTCGCGTACCGCTCCAGGTCCGTACCGGCCGGATCCGCCTTCCGGTACGCGGCCGTCTGCGCCCGCGTCATCGCCCGGTACACAGCCAGCGCCGCCGTCTTATGCGCCGCATCCGGGTCGGCCGGAGCCGACGACCGGGCAGGGGGCACCGCAGCCGCTGAGGGGGCCTCAGACGCCGCCGGAGCACCGCCGTCTCCCCCGCATCCCGCCAGGGCCAGAACGAGCGCGAGCGCGCCGCCTGCCGCCGTCAGCCGTGCCGTCGTGCCCATGTACCAGCCACCCCCGGGGTGATCACCTACGCGGACGATCACCGTAACGGCACGCATCCGTCCCGTCACAAGCCCGACGCTGCCGGAGCCGGGTGCCGCCCCGCTGAGGGGTTACCGGTTATCGGTTACCGGCCCCGCGCACACGGTTTCGCGCTGCTCAGGGGGAGACGGCAGGTCTCGGGAGCGCCTGTAACCGGTAACCGGTGCTCCCGGGACCTGCCCGAGCGTCGACCGGCGGCCGAAAGCGCGGGCCAGTGCGTTGCCGGTCTGATCCCGTGGTTAGTGCCGTGGTAAGTCCAGCGCGGTACTAACCATGGTGCTAACCACGGCACTAACCACGGCTCTTGACGGACTAACCACGGCAGGTCAGCGGCGTGCAGACGGACCCGACATCACCGGGTGTCTCTCACTGCGAGACACCCGGCCGCTCGCGGTACAGAGCACCAGGCCCATCTGATTTGTATGACTGCTTGCGGTGACCTGCGGCGGGGCGCGCGGAGGAGTCCCCCTCGACTCTGACAACATCTGAGCTGTCTGAGTAGCCGCACTGGGCGGTGAAACCAACGGACAAGTGAGAGGTCACCGGATGAGTACATCCACAGCCGTGCGCCATGCCGCGGAGACAACAGTCCGCGACGGCCGGACGGCGAAGGTCATCGTTGTCATCCAGCAGAAGGGCGGCGCGGGCAAGTCCACGATCGCGGTGAACACGGCTGCGTGCGCGGGCCGCTCCGCGGTGAAGTCGGCGGACGAGGAGGCCGGCTCCCCGGTCGTCGCGGCCGGTATCGATGTCCAGGGCACCCTGGAGAAGTGGTGTGCGGGGGTGCGTGAGGCGGCGCTGCCGTTCGACTACGTCGTGACCAAGAGCAAGTTGGGCATCCTGCCCGCCATCGTGGACGATCCGGAGCGGCGTCGCATCATCGTCGACACCCCGGGCTTCCTGGATATCGATCCCGATGCCGAGTGGGGTGCGGATCCGCTGGGGGAGAGCCGGACCGCCGACGCGTTGCGCGAGGTGCTTGAGGTGGCGGACCTGGCGATCGTGCCGATCACCCCGTCCAAAATCACTTGGGACGAGTGCGAGTTCACGATCGAGCGGGTCCTCAAGCCGCGGGGCATCCCGTTTCTGGTCGTGATCAACATGCACGACCCCGGGAAGGACCGGGGCGAGGTGCAGCTGGACAAGGTGAAGGTGTGGATCGATGAGCGGGCCTATCCGCGCGTCTCGGATCCGATCCGGCGGTACACGATTCACGAGCACGCCTACGAGAACGGGACGCTCGTCACCGAGTACAAGATGAGCGGCACCGCGCTGAACGCCCGCGAGGACTTCATGCGCGTGGCCCTGACGATGGAGCAGATGCTCTGATGGGACGCCAGATCAACCCCACGGGGGGCCCGCAGGGGCCCGGCAAGCCGGGTACGGCGGTGGCGCTGGCCCGGGCCATCGACCACCTGCCGACGAAGCAGCTCTCCGACACCCCGGTGCTCATCGCGCAGGAGCGCGAGCTCCTGGTGCGCTGCGAGGCCGCGCTGGAGAACCTGCGGATCGCGTACTGGGCTGCGGGCAAGGCGCTGCAGGTCGTGCGGGACGGGCGGCTGTACCGGGCGACACACAAGAGCTTCGAGGACTACTGCAACGAGCTGTGGGACATCACGCCGCAGTACGGGAACCAGCTGATCAAGACGTGGAGGATCACGGAGAAGCTGTTCGAATTGGTCGGTGACAAATCGAACGATCTGGAAACTGTAGTTTCCAAGAAGCTCGGCATCGCCCAGGCTCGCGAGCTGGTCTCGCTCGCCGAGGAACACAGCATCGACGCCGCAGCCCTGCTGTACATCGCACTGATCCAGGTGCAGCGGCTGGGCGTCACCTCCGCCATGGTGAAGGGTGCCGTCCAGGCGCTCCCGCCGGAAGCGGCCGGCAAGAAGAAGGCCACCGAGGAGGCGGTGCTCGCCTACCTGGCGAGTACAGAGGGCGCGGCCTCGCTGCCGCAGGCCGCAGACCCGTACAAGGCGCTGGCCCGGGCCAGCAAGAAGCTGGACGCGGACGCACTCCGGGCAGCGATGAAGCACAACCCTGAGGGCACCCGCACGATGGTGCGTGAGCTGATCGAAGCGTTGTCCGCTTCCGTCGGCATAGAAGTTGAGATCAAGGTGCCCGCACAGCAGACGACCTGACTCATCGAGGTAGCGCCGACGGCGGGGCTCGTTCCAGAATGCTGGGACGAGCCCCGCCGTGGTTGGTTCCATGGTTGGTTCCCCGCCCGGGGTATCCACGCAGCCAACCATGCGACTCACCGCGGCTCCTCACGGGCCTCTGGCCGGAGATCGGCCGCAGGCCCGGGGCGGGGGCGCAGGCCTCGGTATCCGGGGCAGAGGCCGCGCCTTGGGGGATTCGCCCGCGCTGCGCCCGAAGCAGTACGACACGCGGAACGTCAGGCACTGGAGGATGCTCCGCAGCGTTTTGGTTGACGTCGCGGCAACGGTGCCTGCATCCGGGTCGAGGTGGTGTCGCAGCCGGACAGCCGCGAGTGTGGCCGGGGCCAAGAGGCGGGCGGTGTCGGTGTCGGGCTGTAAGTGCGCCGCGGAGGGCGTCGAGTCCTTCGCCCACGTCCTGCGCGCTGACGCGGTGGATGTCGGGCCGGCCGTCGGCGGCTGCGTCGGCGAGGGCGGACACCGGGCCGGAGGAGAGCGGGGGTGTCGTCATGCGGTGCAACGATGCCCCCGCTTCCGCCGTCGCAGGCCTGGAACGTCCGGACTGTGGTGTCCGTGCCGTCCCCGAGGCGGCACGGTGCGGGGTCACTGGGCAGGGGGCGTGTTCTGGAAGAGGCGGATCAGCGCCTTGATGCCAGCTGCGGCGAGGGCCGGGCCGTAGCGGAGGGCGAGGATGAAGACGGCGGTGAGGGTGAGGATGACGATGAGGGTTTCGGCGGGCAGGTAGGCGCTGACGCCGGGCGGCTGGGTGTCGTACACAGGCTCGTTGGGGCCGGCCGGCGGGGCAGGAGCAGCAGACGGAGGAGCGGCCGGGGCGGGGGCAGCGGTCTGCGAGGCAGGTGCCGGAGGTTCGACGAGGGCCACGGCAAGGGGAGCGGGGGCAGTGAGGACGAAGAACGCTGTCGCCACGGTGGTGATGAGGCGCCGTGCTCGCATTGCGGGTCGGTCGCTGCTGTTCGGGTGACCTGTGCGGGTGCGGTACAGCATGATGTTCTCCTGATTCCCCAACTGGATTTTTGGCGTTGTGTTCGGCGTTGAAGAGCCACTGTTGAGGACAGAAATTTGTACCGCCATGGTGAAAAGCGCTGTTCACGGCACGAAAGAAAGAAGTGGTCGGCATAGGGGGTGAGGGGATGGCGGAGGATGGTCACAGGGGAGTTCCGCGGCCAGGGGTTCCCTCCCGTAAGCAGGGCCGCCCGCCGAAGGACCTGACTGGGCTGGGGGGTGCACAGCGGGAGTTCGCGGACATCATCCGCAAGGAGTTCTTCGACCGGCTTTCCCGCTTGGGCGTGACCACGGCCCAGATTTCCGCCGCGCTCAACGAGAAGAGTGAGGGGTTCAGCGGGCCGTCTTTATCGAAGTACCGCTCCGGGGAGCGGATTCCCGACCGGGACAAGCTACTGCGGTTGCTTGCCTATGCGGAGGAGGTCGCGGACCAGCCGCTGCCGGAGGGCGTGCGCGAGCTGGTGTTGGAGAAGTACTCCGCTGTCCTGCGCGAGACCAACCCCCAGTTGCATCACTTCTACGAGCTGCTGGACGAGCGCGAACAGATGGTCACCGAGCGGGATGTGGCGCGCAAGGAGCATCGGCGTACTCGCGACCAGCTGGTGGAGTGCCGGTCAAGTCTGGAGCAGGCGCTGGGCCAGGTGAAGCGGCTGGACGCCGAGGTGAAGCAGGCGGAACGTGAAGAGCTGCGGCGTCAGGAACGTGAGGACGCTGCGGAAAACGAGGTCGTGCGGCTGCAGGAGGAGCAGGAGCAGCTGCTGCGGGCGGTGCGCCGTGCGCGGAGCGAACAGCAGGCGGCGCGCAGGGAGATCCAGCGTCTGCAAAGTCTGCTGGTGCAGCAGGCCCAGGAGGCGGCCCGGTCCGAGGCCGGGCTGAAGGACGAGAACGCGGGGCTGGCTGCCGAGGTGTCGGCGGCCGCGGTCAGGTCGGAGAAGCTGGAGCACAGTGAGCAGGCTCTGCGTGCCGAGCTCGATCAGGTCACGGCGGCCCTGGAGCAGGCGGAAGTGCGCAGCGGCGAGCTGGCTTCCCGGTACGCGGTAGTCCTGCGTTCGCGGGCGGTGGTGAGTAAGAGGTTGTCTCTGGCGCGCGTCCAGCGCCGCGATCTGGAGGACAAGCAGGCCGCTCTGGTGCAGCGGGAGGCTGTCACGATGCGGCAGCTGACGGCGGCCGAGCGGCGGGTGGCGGATCTGGAGGCCCGGCTGGTGGCCGCGTTCCGGTCCCGGGACGCGCTGCTGGAGGATCCTGCCGCGCCTGAGCGGGTGGTCGCCGAGGCGGTGGAAGCAGTCGATGCGGCCTGGCAGTCGTACGAAGGGGAGATCTCCCGCATCGAGCAGCACGTGGTTGTTTCTCCCGCCGGAACAACGACCGCTTCTCCTGCCGGAACCAATGAATCCGCAGATGAGGAGGGCGCTGCCCCGGCTGCCGCGACCGAGGCCACGGAAGAAGGCGGCGAGCCGCCAAGTGCGCCGCCGGAGCGGGAACGGGAACGGCGCCCGCGCGTGAGGCCGGTGGCAGCGTCGACCGGGGACACCGGGTCGGCCTCGGGCGGCACCGTCCGCTCCGTCAAGCACGTGGACCTCACGGCATGGGCGATGTTCGGGGGCCTTGTTCTGCTGGTCTTCCTGATCACCACGCTGTGGCCGCAGGGCTGGTGGCCGCGCGACACCAGCGGCGCCAAGGACAACCTGTCGCAGGACGACGGGAACGGCGGTGAGGAGACGAAAAAAGTAGGACCGCAGTGGTCTTCGGTGCTCCCGTACCCGCTGAACAACAAGCCCGTCCTGGACGGCACGGTGGTGATCACCACTGCGTGGCAAGGCGCGGCCTACGGGATCGACGCCACCACTGGCCGGCGGTTGTGGACGGTACCGCTCACCAAGAACATCAGCGGACCGCCGGTGACGTCCGGAGGGCTCGCGCACGTCCGTAGTTCCTACAACGAGCTGAAGACGGTCGATTCCCGCAGTGGCAAGGTGCGGTGGGAGGACCCCGACTTCGCCGGTTCTCTCGCCGCCGCTCCGGGCTTGCTGGTGAAGACCGTCGGGAACGAGGTCGTCTCCCTGCGCCCTCACGACGGCAAGGTCCTGTGGTCCACCAAGCTGGATGCCCAGGCCATTGGTTCCCCCGTGCTGACGAAGGACACGGTCTATGTGTCCGCTCGTACCGGTCTGCTCTATGCCTTGAACGCCGAGACCGGAGCGGTCAGATGGCGCAAGGACGTCTCGGGCAAGGACGCCACCCGCGGCCCATTCATTGCCGGCGGTGCGGTCATCGCGAACGCCGACAAGGAGATCGTCGCCCTCGACACCCGCAGCGGAAGGGAGCTGTGGCGCCGGAGCCACACCATCGACGTCTACATGTCCGCCATGGAGGCGGCAAGCGATGTGCTGATCTTCACCGAAGCAGGCAAGGACGGCAGAGCGCTCACCGCCGTAGACCTGAAGGAAAAGCGCCTGAAGTGGGTCGTCGAGCACAGGGAGAAGAGCGACGCACAACCTCTTGCGCTGTCTGCCTTCGCTGACCGCTTGTACGTCGCGTACGACAGTCAGAAGCTCTGCGCCCACACCGTCGCCGAGGGCACTCTCGTCGAGTGTTTCACGATCGACAACACCCTGGCCGACATCACGGCCACTGCCGACGGGGTCTACGTCACCAGCTACAACCAGCGCCTCTACTTCTTCCAGAAGGGGGCATTCGGATGAGCGCCTCACCACTGAGAGTGCAAGCGAGGAGCCTTCTCGTCGCGGCGGTTCTCACCCTGTCGATGTCTGCCTGTGACGCCTCACCCCCTGCCCGGAATCCGACTGACGACAAGCCAACGGAAAAGAAGGTCGTCACTATCTCCGAAGATCCCGCCTGGACCGCGCGCACCAGCGGAGAACGGTTCTGCCCCAAGTACACCGGCAGCGCCGTCATCGATGCAGGAAATTCCGACGTAACCATGCGGAACGCCAACACGGGAAAGATCAAGTGGACACACAAGGTGGGCGACATCGCATGCCCGCTGGTGACGAAGGAAGCCGTCTACGTCGCTTCCGACCACGGGTGGATTACCGCCCTCGATCTGGATTCAGGAAAGGAAAAAGGAGCCATGGACACCGATGGAATATCGGTGTCCATGGCTCCGGTAGAAACAACTTCAGGCATACACATTGAAAACACCGGCGACATTGTCACCGTGGACAAGTCATTGGAACGCAAGATCTGGCAGCACGAGGAAGACCTGGACTTATGGGCCGACAGGGTCGGATCTTCCGGCACTACTGTCGTCCTGCTGACCCGCAACGGAAAGGCGAAAGCGCTCTCGAGCGAAACCGGCAAGTTGGTGTGGACGTACGTCACGCCTACGCACGCCAGGACCTCCGGCGACCTCACGATCGCCGACGGAATCGTCTACTTCGGTTCCCACGACGGATCCATGTACGCCGTGAACCTGGCCACCGGGCAGAAGGCCTGGACGACCAAGCTGGAGCAGGGCTCGCTCTCCACCCCACGCCTGATCGGGAACATGTTGATCACCTCACAGGGTGACTACATCCACGCTCTCGACCGGAAGACCGGCCGGGAGCAGTGGAAGCACCTGACGGCAGGCACCGTGATGATGCAGACGGCCGCCGGTCAGGTCTTTTACTCCGACCGTGAGAACGGGAACGTGACCTCTCTCGACGTCTCGACGGGCGAGCGCATCGCCACCCTCTCCCCCGTACCCGGCGCCTCCTGGCTCGCCGCCAGTCCCACCCACCTCTACGTATGGACGAAAACCGAAATCCGGGCATACAAGTTCATCACGAAGTAGCCCGTCTCACCGGGGCTCAAGGACCGGTGCACGGGACGTGCAGGTCAGGTCGGGTGCCCAGAGGAGCAGAACCGCCGGGCCGCTCCGCCTCCCACCCGTCAGAGAGGGCGTGCGGTTGGCGCCGGACAAGCCCCGCAACCTCCCCGGCTGGCGGCCGATGTACCCATGCTGTTCCCCGGGGGAACAGCGCTCCCTCGCGTGCACACGTGTACACGGGCGCGTGTGCACGTCAAACGCGCGCGAGGGGCCCGGCGTCGCGCGGCGCCGGGCCCCTCGGGCAGCGGGCAACGCCTCACCGCTTGGCCGTGTCAGCGCTGTAGTCCTTGGTAGCCGGGGCCGGGGCCGAGTCCGCGCCGTCGGGGTCGGCTTCCCGGCCGATCGGGGGTAGAGCGGGGAAACGGGATGACGGGCGCCGGAGCCGGGCTGTGTGGCGCGTCCTGGTCGGTGCTTTGCGCACCACCAGCCAACCAGCGGGAAGCAGCCGTCCGCCATAGCCGGACCGGGCCACCCCGCCTACGCACCACGCCTCGGGCAACCGCCCCTGGCGGGCCTGAGCCGGGCACGGGCAAGCCCGGCGAAGGACGGCTTCGCCGGGCTGGCCGCACGCCGTGGTGCAGGCCCCTGCGGGGGTCTTGGGATGCGCGGGCCGACTGCGCTCCACGACCGGCCCCACTCGCCGGCGACCCCGCCGTCGAGGCGCCGACGCCCCCGGAGGAGGGTGCCGATCATGGAGCCAGGTGACAGGTCAGTCGTTGAGGGTGGCTCCCATGGCGATCTGGTGGAGCCGGTCCCGTTGTTTGATCTTGTAGGCGCGGTTGGTGCGTGTACCGGTGTTGGAGCCGAGGATGCCGTGGTCGCGCAGGGCCCGGATGCTCTTCTCCACGGTGGCCAGTCCCAGCCCGAGTGCCTCGGAGAAGTCGCGCTGGCTGGGGCCTTGGACGATGTTCGGGTCCAGGACGCCGATGAGGATCTCCGCGCCGAGCTCCTGCTGGAAGCTCAGATGGTGCAGGAGGCGGGCGACACGGCATATCGGCGCGAGGGGGTTCGTGCCGTACAGCGTCTCGAACTCGTTGACGTAGGTCATGAGCCGCTGGTGGACCATCCGGACCACGGACAGGTCGCGTACCGCGCGGCTGCGCAGCGCGTCGCGCGGGATCCGGATGGTGACGGTCGCGGCGAGGAACTGGACCCGCTCGCGCTGCCCGATGGAGGGCACCTCGGTGAAGATGTCGAGGTTGCCGAGCACGTAGTTCCCGCCCCAGATCCTGCCGTTGACCAGGATCGTGCCGCACACGACGAACTCGATGTAGCGCCGGCCGAGCAGGACCTGCTTCGCGGTGCGGGGATGGCGCTGGAGCCGGCTGAGTTCGGCGAGTTCGGCCGCGACCTCGGTGGTCAGGCCCTGCTGCATGAAGTAGTGGTGCAGGACCTGCTGGGTGCGCGAGGTGCGCGGACCCATGGTGCCGCCGCCACTGACTTCGTACGCGGGCTCCAGGTGCTTCGTGATCCGCGGTCGGGCCTCGCCCTGGGGCCGCATGGCGGTCTCGGTCTTCCGTGGCGATGTCATGGCGTCACCCCGGGCATCTCCGGGTTCGGGACGACGCGGTGAAGGGCCGCGGCGGGGGCGGGCGCCGCCGGCGGCTGCTGCGGCTCCATGAGGATCCGGGTGACCGGGACCAGGGCCCCGATGATGCCGCCCATCGCGATGATGATCACGGCGGTGCGGGCGGGCTGGGCATGCATCCTGGCGACGACGAAAGCGATCGTCCCGAAGACGATCAGGAACACCGCCACCACGGTGAGGAAGGGAATGAGAGCTGACACGGGGCATCTCCGGTGTACTGGCAGACGGGTGCGGTGTCTGCTGCAACGGCCCTCCTCCGGGGCCTAGTCGGAGGAGGGCCGCGCCCGCTCACGGGTGGCTGCCGTGCCGGTTACCGCTGGACTGTCTTCGCTCTTGCAGCAACCGGGCGTGCGTCCGAAGGTCCAGGCGTCATCGACCGGTTAGGCGAAGAGAGTACCTACATCCGACAACGTGCCCAACTAACGCTTCCCCGTAGGGATTTGATGATCCCTCAGAAGACCGACATCCCGGTCTTGAGCTCATTTGTCCGGCTTGACAGGATTAATTGCCTCGCCGGAAAGCCGTACTGAGACGGGTTTTGCTCCGTTGCACCAACGGAATCCCTCCGATTACGGCATATCGAAGCATCAGATTCGGTTACATGACCCGTGCTGAACATGGGCCCTGGACTGGCCTTCGCTCGGCATCATCGGGCTTCGCCCGGAGGGTGGCCCCCTCCGGGTGCCCGATGTCAAACGTCACTGAGGGTCCCGCCATCTGGCGGGGCCCTCAGTGTTTGCGCAGCTCAAGGCGGCGCCTCTCCCCCTGCGTCGGCGGCCGGCGGTCTAGACATACCGCCCGGTATCGACGCCCTCCAGACCGCCAGGCGCCCTTGTCCAGCTCTAGAAGATGTCACTCTTAGTTGAACAATATAAGGCGCAAATACCAGCAAAACCGGACACCTTTGAAGTTGCGGTGACGGGTAGCTGCGGGTATACACTTCGAGGTTTTCCACTCACTGTGCGTACTCACCGGTAGTCATTGCGCGGGCTTCGTGACCAGGCACTAAAGGTCACGCAGTGCGACGAAGTCGCTACGCCGAAGCGTGAGAATTTTGCCCTCGAATCACACAGACGAGGTACTCGAAGGGCCCTGACGAGCCCGCCTCGCCGACGGCCCCACGGAGTGCCGCAGGTGTGTAAGGAGCTGAGGCGGCATCGAGCGGTGGCCCCGGACACTGCAGGAGGAGTTCAGGCAGTCGAGCCTGCTCTCGGCACCCAGGGGTCGGGCAGCGTCGTCCCCCACCGCGACCAGGTCGCGGTACGCATCCACGACGGCGCGTTCTCCGCGATGGACCTCACCGCCCGCCACCGGCGAACTGCTATCCACCGTGAGGTTCATGGTCAGACCCTCGCCGCCGCCGGCGAACTCCAGCGCGACTCCAACGGGAACTGACCTACGACGGGCCCCAGGCGCCGGGCGAGCAGGAGAGCACCGCAGATCAGCAACGTGGTCAAGGGGTACCCATCACGCCGACTTCTTCTCACAGAGGGTCTTTGGCCCGAAGCGGAAGAGACGAGACCCGATGCCGACGTCTCCGGCGGCCTGAACGGGGCTCTCCTGGCCGGGCCGCGGTGATGATGGCGGTATGACCGTGCGCCGCCCATTGGGCACAGGACCAACTGGCACCACCAACGCCGCCTCCCTCACCCAGGACGCCGCGCCGCGCGCCCCGCTCGCCGCCGAAGGCCTCCCCAGCGGGGCCTCCCCGGTGGCCGTGCCCGTGGCCCGTCCGGCCGGACGCCGCACTCTCGGGGCCGGGCCGGCCACCGGCTGACCCCTGGGGTGCACGCTGCTGCCCCGAACGCTGCCCCTCCTAGGCCAACGGGACCCTCTCCCGTGCCCGCGGGTGCACGTGCACGGGTGCACGCGGTACGCGAGGCACGCGGCATGTGCGGCACGCAGCGGAGGCGCCGGCGGGGTCCCCTCGGCTGTCCCCTGCCCTGTCGCGTGTCCCCTCCGGGAGGGGCACCTTGCCCCTTGCGCGCGTCACGCGTGCGCGTGCGCCCCGGAATTCACGGGACAGGGGACACGGGACAGATCGATTTGATCAGGCGGGGTCGGAGACGGCTTCCGGGTGGTGGTCACCGCAGCAGCGTGGATCCGCGAGCGCGCCTATCGCCAGGAGCGCCGGCCAGGCGCAGGGCCCGTGATCGCACGGCCCGTCGTGGGGCCCCGCCGGAAGCACCGCGAGTTCGGACCGGGGACGGTAGCGGACCAGGGAGACCATGCAGGCCCTTTCGGTGAGTGATCGTCATACGCCGCCGTGAGCGACGAAATCGGCCTCGCTGGACCGGGGAGGGGCCCGGAGGGGGAAATCGGCGCCCACGGCGGCGTACAGGCTGCTTTACGGATGGCTCTCAGGTCTTGGCCATGTCCACGAAGCGCGAGTAGTGCCCCTGGAACGCCACCGAGATTCGCGCCGTCGGGCCGTTGCGGTGCTTGCCCACGATGATGTCCGCCTCCCCCCGGCGGGTGTCCGGGTCGTACTGGTCGGGCCGGTGCAGCAGGATCACCACGTCCGCGTCCTGCTCCAGAGAGCCGGACTCGCGCAGGTCGGAGACCTGCGGAGTCTTGTCGGTGCGCTGCTCGGGCCCGCGGTCGAGCTGGGAGAGCGCGATCACCGGCACTTCCAGCTCTTTGGCCATGAGCTTGAGCTGGCGGGAGATGTCGGAGACCTCCTGCTGGCGGCTCTCGGGGCGGCGGCCGCCGTACTGGAGCAGCTGCAGGTAGTCGATGACGACCAGGTCCAGCTTCCCCTGCTGCTTGAGCCGGCGGGCCTTGGTGCGGATCGTCATCGCGGTCAGCTCGGGGGAGTCGTCCAGGTACAGGTTCGAGGCGTCGATCCTCGCCTTGGCGCGTGCCATGCGTGTCCAGGCGTCCTCGTCCAGGGCGCCGGAGCGGATGCAGTGCAGGCCGACGGGCCCCTCCGCAGACAGCAGCCGCATCTGCAGCTCCTGGCGGCTCATCTCCAGCAAGTACACGACCGTGTGGAGCCGGTCGCGGATGCTCGCTGCACGGGCGATGTCCAGGCCCAGGGTCGACTTGCCCATGGCCGGGCGTCCGGCAATCAGGATGGCCTGCCCGGGCTGGAACCCCCTCGGTGAGGCTGTCCAGGTCGATGAAGCCGGTGGGCACCCCGGTCAGCTCACCCGGTGCCCTGCGCCCCGCGGCCTCCACCGCGTCGAAGGCGGCGTCCATGCCGTCCGAGGCGTGCTGGGTGGAGTCCTCACCACGCTGGCGGGCCACCGCGTAGAGCCGGGACTGCGCCGCCTCCACCAGACCCTGCGCGCTGCCCGCACGGCGGTACCCGCCATGGTGTCGGCCAGCCTGTTTTCGACGTGGGGGCCGATGTCGTGCGGTTCGTCGCGGATGGCGAGTTCCGTCGCGGGGGAAGACTGGTTGCTGCCCGGCGAGGTCCTGGTCGGTGAAGTAGCGGTGGAGCTTGCCGCTCGTGTCGGCGGAGGCGACGATGCCCTGTTCGGTCGCACCGCTGAGGCGGTTGCGGGGCACCAACTTGGAGACCGGGTGAACGACTGGGGCTCTCGGGGAGGACAGTCCCGGTCGCCGGGGGTGGACCGCCGAATGTGAGTTTCCGGGCCGTGAGGTTGTCCTGGCTGTGCCGTCGGGGCCGGAAACCGTCCGTGGGTCCGGCCCCTGTGTCTGCCCTCCTCTTGCCCGCACGCCGGAGTGTTCCAGGTGTGGGGGACTTGGCGAAGTCGTCGGAGATCGGCAAGTAGGAGTGGGTTGCTGGGCTTTGGGGGGACGGGCTGGTGCCATGGAGTGGTTGCTTTCCTCTGTGGAGTAGGGAGTTCTCGCGGGATGCGGACCACAACGCTGGGCAGGGACGGGCCGGTTGTCGGCCGGCTGGGGCTGGGGGCGATGGGCCTTTCGTATCGCTACGCGCCGGCTCTGAGGGACAGGACCAAGGCTGTTTCGCTGGTCCAGGAGGCGGTGGATCTCGGGGTCAACCTTGTGGAGACGGCGGGTGCTTACGCAGCCGGGGACAACGAGCGGCTGATCGGTGAGGCGATCCAGGGGCGCCGGGACGAGGTGGTGCTGTGCACCGGTGGTGGGCTGCTGGGTGACTCGCAGGGTGTGCTGCGGCCCGCGGGAGGTCCGCAGGCGCTGAGGGATGCGGTCGACGACAGTCTGCGGCGGTTGCACGTGGACCACATCGATCTCTATCTGCTGCGGCAGGTCGATCCGGGCGTGCCGCTGGAGGAGAGCTGGGGTGCGCTGGCCGAGCAGGTCTGGGCGGGGAAGATCCGCATGCTGGGGCTGCCGGTGGTGACCGTGCAGCAGGCCCGGGCGGCCGAGGCGGTGCATGAGGCGGCGGCGATGGCCGCCGAGGTGTCGCTCTTCACGCGCTGTGGTCTCGACGACGTCGTGCCGTACGCGGTGGAGCGCCGGATCGCGCTGCTGGCCGGTGCCCCGCTCGGCCGCGGTCTGCTGACCGGTGCGTTCACCGGGGTCGACGACCTTCCTCTGGACGACTGGCGGCGCGGTCAGCCCCGTTTCGCTCCGCGGGCCATCCGCCACAACTACGCGCTCACGCAGGCCGTTGCGCAGGTGGCGGCCCGGCACGGGGCCACTCCCGCGCAGGTCGCCCTGGCGTGGCTGCTGCGGCTCGGTGAGCACGTGGTGGCGCTGCCCGGTACGAGGGCGGCGGAGCACCTCGCGGAAAACCTCGGTGGTGACCGGCTTCGGCTGACCGAGCAGGACCTGACCGATCTCGAGTTCCTCCCCTATCCGGCGGGTGCTCCTGAGGTGTGAGCCTCTCCCGGCTCACCTCGTGCACCGCTGTTCCTGGCTTCCCTCCTCTTTCTCTTCTGGAGTTCTTCCCATGACGACCTCTCTGGTACGGCAGGTTCTTCCGCAGCCGCGGGCGGTGGCGTCCGGCGTGCAGGGCACCACGGCCCCCGGGTTCGCTTCCGTGCGTCATTTCTTCGAACGGGCCTGCCGGGAGGCGGGTCCGCCGGGTGCTCAGGGCGCCGCTCTGTCGGTCGTACAGGAGGGTGAGCTGGTCGTCGACCTGTGGCAGGGCACCGCCGATCCGGTCATCGGGACACCGTGGTCGGGCGACACCCTGCAGCCGGTGCTGACGGGGTCCCACGGGATCCTGGCCACGTCCGTCCTGCTGCTCGCCGACATGGGTGCGCTGGCGCTGGACCGGCCTGTCGCCGAGTACTGGCCGGAGTTCGCGGTGCGGGGCAAGGGCGGGGTGACGCTGCGGGACGTGCTGACGTTCACTGCCCGGTTGCCGGGCATGGCGGCGGACCTCGACCAGCGGGACGTGGAGAACCCGCACATGATGGCCGCGCTGCTGGAACTGCACAGTCTGGAGGAGGATTCCCGGGCCGGGGGTGTGCTGCACGGGCCGTGGACCGCCGGGTGGATCGCCGCGGAGGTGGTGCGCCGGGTCGACGGCCGCGATCTGGATCTGTTCTTCCTGGAGGAGATCGCGGGTCCGCTGGGCCTCGACGTCCACTTCGGCCTGGTGCCCGATCAGCTGCCGCACGCCGCGCGGATTTCGTACGGCGATGACTTCCGCGCTCGTTTCCCGGTGCTGCGGGGCGGGGCGGACGACGGTGGGGCGGACCTGTTGGGGCGGGTGTGGAACAACCCGTCGCCGTTCCCCGCGGATGCCGGGGTGTGGAGCGAGAGCCGGCGGCGCTATGCGGTCGTCCCTTCGCTGGGGGTGTACGCGTCGGCCCGTGGTCTGGCCCGGCTTCAGGGGATCCTGGCGGCGGATGCCGTGCGGGCTCCGGGTGAGGAGCCGCTGTTGCTGTCGCGGCGGACGCTCGATCAGGCGCGGAGTTTCTGGGTCGAGGGACTGGATCCGCTGCTCGGCGGGGTCAGCGCGTACGGCGAGGGCGGTCTCCAGCTTCTCGACGAGGGGCTCCACCCGGCCGTCTGTTCCGGTGCTTTCGGCCATCAGGGCCCCGGCGGGGTGGCCTACCGGGCGTGGCCGCAGGCCAGGGCCGGGGCTGCCTTGGTCCGGAACCGGCTGACGGCGGGCCCGGGGGCTCGGGTCCTGGACGAGGTCGCGGGTGTGGTGGCGGGGGCGCTGCGGGCCGTTTGAGAGGCGGTGGCGGGGGCGGGCGCGGGAGTTCTGTGGGCCGGCCGGGAGGTGGCCGGGGTGGGCGCTAGCCGGCCGGGAGGTGGCCGGGGTGGGCGCGGGAGCGCTGTCGGCCGGCCGGGAAGTGGCTGGGGTGGGCGCGGGAGTACTGCTGGCCGGCCGGTTGAGGGGGGCCGGGGTGGCGGGAGTACCGCGGGCCGGCCGGTCGAGGGCTGGCCGGGGTGGCGGGGGTACCGCGGGCCGGTCGACCGAGAAGTGGCCGGTACGGGGGGAGCCCGTTTTTAGGGGGCTCCCCTGCTTGGCCGGTGCTGTCACATCTGGTGTGGCTCGGTCGGTCGGTCGGCGGCGAGGCCGTGGAGGACGACGTCCCAGAGTGAGTCCCATGCGGGGGTGGGGGGCGGGTCTTGAGGCGTGTCGGGGGCGGGGGCCGGGGACCGGGGCGTGGCGCGGCCGGTGTCGTGGGCCCTGTCCTGGGTGGTGTGGTGGGCATCCTCGTGGGGGGTGTGGTGGGCATCCTCCCGGGTGGTGTCGTGGGCGGACATGGCGCCCTCCGCGAGGTGGGTCAGCAGGGTTGTGGCGTCCTCTCGGGACACGCCCGGGCGCAGGCGGTGTGTGCTGTGGGCCCGGTCGAGCAGGTCGCGGAGTGCGGGCAGCCAGGTTTGGGCCAGGGGTGGTTCGCTGGGGTGGCGGTCGGTTTCCAGGCGGCGGGCGGCTCGTACGAAGGGGTCCTCCCGGGCCAGGTGTGCCAGTCGGCCGATCAGGGTGCGCAGTTCCCGCAGCGGGTCGGCGGTGGGCGCACGGTCCTGCAGGCAGTGCGTCAGGTGGGCGCGCCCGGTGGTGCGTACTTCGTGGGCCAGTGCGGTTTTGGTGCCGAAGTGGAAGGTCAGGGCGCCGATCGAGGTCGCTGCCCGCCACACCATCCGTTGCAGTGAGGCTCCTTGGTAGCCGCGTTCGGCGAACTCTTCGGCGGCCGCTTCCAATACGGCCTGGCGCGTTCTGGCCGCCCGTTCCTGCATGCGCCTTCTCCTTGGACCTCGGTAAGTAGTCGTTCTCTCGGGAAAATATAACGAACGTTCTCTATGTTTGTTAGTGTGCACAGCGACGCTCACCTGGGAGGGACCTGCAGTGACGACGACGCACGAGACGCCCGGCATGACGACGGGTCGGCCGCCGGGCGACCTGCCCGGGCGCCTGTTCGGCCATTTGCACCGCTCCGACCAGCAGCGTTGGGGGCAGGTGTATCTGCAGGGGCTGCTGCGGACGCAGGGGAAGAAGACCGTGCGGCGGATGGCGGCGGTCGTGACCGGCTCGGAGGCGGCCTCCGCGTCGCTCCATCAGTTCGTCAACGCCAGCCCGTGGGAGTGGGCCCCGGCGCGCGGGGAGCTGGCCCGCTGGGCGGCCCGGTCGCTGCCGGTACGGGCCTGGACGCTGGCGCCGGCGGTACTGCCCAAGCGCGGCAACTGCTCGGCGGGGGTGCACCGGCGCTTCCTGGCGGAGTCCGGGCGCACCGTCAACTGCCAGCTGGGTCTGGGATTGTTCCTGGACGTGGGGCAGGCGCACCTTCCGGTCGACTGGAGGCTCTTCCTGCCGCCCCGGTTCACCCGTGACGAGGCGGTGCGCGACCAGGCGAAGATCCCCGTGACGGCCCGGGCCCAGCCCCTGTGGGCGCACGCCCTGGACCTGGTCGAGGAGATGGCGGCACGGTCACAGGGGCATGCGGCGCCGGTGGTGGCCGATCTGACGGCCCTGTGCGACGTCGTGCCGCTGGCGCAGCGGCTGCAGGGCGGCGGGCACTCCTTCGTCCTCGCTCTCCCGGGCCAGAGCACCCTGGCGGATCCGGGGCTGCCGCCAGGTGAGCGGGAGTCGGTGCGCGCCCTGCTGGTGCGCCGGGGGGTGCGGCATCCGGCGGGGGCGGGCCGGCAGGTCGTCTCGTACGACATTCCGGTGCGCGGGGTGCGTGCGGACGGCGGGACGTGCCGGGGGGCCGGGCGGCTGGTGGCCGAGTGGGATGCGGGCATCGGGCGTCCGGGGCGGATCTGGCTGACGAACATCACCGGCCGTCACCCGGCGGAGCTGCTGGAGCTGGCCGGCTCGCCCCGGGGGGCGCAGGCCGCGGTGAGCCGCATGGGCGAGGAGTTCGGTCTGCTGGATTTCGAGGGCCGTTCGTTCCCGGGCTGGCACCGGCACATGACGCTGGTCTCGGCCGCGTACGCCTGCGGGACCCTGGGGGGCGCGGGACGCTGACCTATTTGTTTGTGTCGACAAGTACATAGCGGAAGAGGCTTCTCCTCGAGGGCACCAATACTCCCCAAATAATTGCATGGGCATGTATCTTGTTGTCATCGCAGTCGAGAAGGGGAGCCGTTCCATGACGATCCACCAACAGCCGCGCGCCGCCTCCGATCAGGCCATGTGGGAGGCCGTCCTGGGCCTGCACGCCTTCGTGGAGCGCCAGCTCGCGCACGCCCTGCAGCGCCGTTACGGCATCGGCCTGTCCGAGTACCGGGCCCTGGAGGCCCTCACCGGCGCCGAGAAGGGCGAGCGCCGCATGCAGGAGCTCGCGGACCACATCGGTCTGGGCCAGAGCTCGGTGACTCGCCTGGTGGGGCGGCTGGACAGTGCCGGTTACGCCCACAAGGACAGCTGCGCCGACGACCGGCGCGGGGTGTTCGCCGTCATCACCGAAGAGGGGCGCAAGCGTTACCAGGATGCCCGTGCCACGTACGCCGACGTCCTCAGCTCGGCCCTCAACACGGCGGGTGCCGATGAGCAGTTCGCCCGGGCTGTGCAGGCGCTGCGCAGCGCTGCCTGACGCGATCACGGCAGACGGCGGGAGGCGTCCGGGGTGACCCGGCCTCCCGCCGTCTTTTGCATGTCCGGGCTTCTTCCGGGGCGGGCGGGGTGGTGACCTGGATCACTCCCTCCTCGAATTTATATGCTTGACCATGCAAACAAGAGCCCGTAAGTTCTCTCTCGTAGCCAAGACGCCAAATCCACCGAGGGGGGACCGTTGCCTTCGCCTCGCCTGTTGCAGGCAATCAGCCGGCACGTGCAGGAACAGCCCGACGCCACCGCGCTCGTCATCGCCGGCCGGCAGGTCACCTACGCGGACCTGGAGCGGCTGACCCGCCGGGCCGCCGCCGACCTCGACGGGGCCGAATTCGACGCCGTACGTGCCCTGTGCGTCCCGGCCCACAAGACGCCGGAGACCATCGCGCTGCTGCTGGCGGCATGGCGGCAGCAGATCAACACCCTGGTCCCGTCGCCCGGTCTGGGCGACGCCGCCCTGGCGACGCTCACCGCTCAGGCGCACGGCCCGCTGCTCGCCGCGGCCCCGTCCGGCGGCGGCGTGATCCTCTCGCGCCAGGACGCCGACCCCGCACGGGCACAGGGCTTCAGCGCCCCCGACCCCGCGCAGTCACTGCTGACTCTCACCACCTCCGGGTCCACGGGCGTACCCAAGCTCGTCCCCATCGGCGACCGGGCCTTCGACCGCTTCGGCGCCTGGGCCACGGAGAAGTTCGGGCTCGACGCGGACACCCGGTCGCTGAGCTTCTCGCCGCTCAACTTCGACCTGGCGCTGCTGGACGTCTGGGCGGTGCTGCAGGCCGGCGGCACCGTCGTCCTGGCCGACGCCGGGGCCAGCGGCAACGCCGGCTACCTGCGGGAGCTCACCCGGGGCAACGAGGTGACCTTCGTCCAGGGAGTGCCCCTGCTGCACCGGCTGCTGGCCGCGGAAGGCGCCCGCTACCCGGCGGTCCGCACCGTCGTGTTCACCGGCGAGGCCGTGTCCGAGCAGGGACTCAAGGACACCTTCGCCGCCTGCCCCGGCGCCCGCTTCCACAACGTCTTCGGCTGTACGGAGACCAACGACAGCTTCCTCTACGACATCGACCCCGGCGCGTACACGCACCCGCTGCCCCTCGGCTCGCCGATCGAGGGCACCGACGCCGTGCTCCTGACCGAGGGTCCACAGGGCCCCGAGGTCCTCCAGGGCCCCGGCACGGGCGAGCTCCTGGTGCGCACCCCCTTCCAGACCCACGGCTATCTCGAACAGGCGCGCAACGCGCACGCCTTCCTGAGCGACCCGCGCGGCGGCAGCGCCCTGTTCTACCGCACCGGCGACCTCGTCCACCGCGACGCCGGCAACCACTACTTCCTCCAGGGCCGCACCGACTTCCAGGTCAAGGTGCGCGGCGTGCGCACCAACACCCTGGAGGTCGAGACCGTCCTGCAGGCCCACCCGGACGTCGTCGAGGCCGCCGTCGTCGCACTGCCCTGCCCCGAGGCCGGCACCCGGCTGCACGCCGAAGTGGTGCGCCGGGACAACGCCCCCCTGAGCTCGCTGGGCCTGCGGGCGTACGCGGCCAAGCACCTGCCGCGCCACGCCGTGCCCAGCTCGGTCGGACTCACCGGCATCGAACTGCCGAAGACCCCGACCGGCAAGCCGGACCGCAAGTCGATTCTGAACAGCCAACTGAACGGAGCCTCTTCATGAGCACCGCAACCCACGACCCGATCCGCGACTACATCGTCCAGGACTTCCTGTCCGGCGAGGACACCGAGGACCTGACCGACGACTTCGACCTCATCGAGAGCACCGTCGTCAACAGCCTGGGCCTGGTCCGCCTCATCTCCTGGATATCCGAGACGTACAGCATCCCCGTCGACGACATCCCGCTGGAGCCGGCCGCCTACCGCACGCTCGCCGACATCCGCGGCTTCGTCGCCAAGGCCGCTCCCGCCGCGGTCTGAGCACTCCCTTCCTTCTTGAGCCGCCGCGCCCGCGGCAACCGGCACATGTCCCGTACACAGCGATGACAGGAGTACCGCCATGATCGTTCGTTCCCTTTCCGACGTCCCCGCCGTCGAGTGGGGCAGCGGCACCAGCCACCGCCTGCTCACCGAGGCCGACGGCATGGGCTTCACCGTCTGCGAGACGCTGGTCCGCCGCGGCACCTCCAGCGCGCTGCAGTACCTCGGCCACCTGGAGGCCTGTTACTGCATCGGCGGCTCGGGCGAGGTCGTCACCGTCGACGGCGACCACCACAAGATCATGACCGGGACCATCTACGCCCTGGACAAGAACGACGCGCACCACCTCATCGCCTCCGACGACGAGGACCTCCTGCTCGTCTCCGTCTTCAGCCCGGCGCTGCGCGGCGACGAGAAGCACTCGCTCTCCGAGGACGGCTTCTCCCGCTACTGACCACACCGCCGGGTGTGCCGGCCGCGTCCGCGCGGCCCCGCACCCGGCGCCGCGCGCCAGCGCCCCGCAACCCCGTGCCCCGCACCCGGCACGCCCAGCGCCCCGCCCGGTGCCCAGCGAAAGGCAAGGCAGAACACGCATGGCAGCTGAAAAGGCCGAAGACACCTACGGCGTCACCGCTCCCTACGGCGACGAGCTGAACGACGACGTCGCCCGCTGGGACCGCGCCGCCCAGTTCCCGCACGACAAGTGGAAGCCGTTGCAGCGCTCCGGGCTCTTCACCCTTCCCTTCGCCCCCGAGTACGGCGGGGCGGGACGCACGCTCACCGAGACCATGCGTGCGCTGGAGGGCCTCGGGTACACCAGCAGGGACGCGGGCCTGAACTTCTCGGCGTCCACGCAGATCGTCAGCGTCGGGATACCGCTGCAGGCGTTCGGCTCCGAGGAGCTGCGCGGGCGCTACCTGCCGCAGGTCACCTCCGGGCAGGCCATCACCGCGCACGCGATCACCGAGCCGGGCCACGGCTCGGACGTGATGAACATCCGGACCACGGCCGTCCGCGAGGGCGACGAGTACGTGCTCAACGGCGGCAAGATGTTCATCACCAACGCCCCGGTCGCCGACCTGTTCCTGCTCTACGTGCGCACCGGCAAGCCGGGCGCCTTCGGGCTGAGCACCTTCCTCGCCGAGCGCCGTACCCCGGGCCTGGAGGTCGGTGAGCCGCTGGAGACCATGGGGCTGCGCACCTCCCCCATCAGCGAGGTCACCCTGAAGGACGTCAGGCTGCCCGTCGGCAACCGGCTCGGCAGCGAGGGCGCCGGCTTCCTGATCATGGACCACGTGATGAAGCGGGAGGTCCTGTTCTCCTTCGCCGTCAACCTCGGCGAGATGACCCACCGCCTCAAGCGCGTCGTCGAACATGCCACCACCCGCCAGCAGTTCGGCAGCGCCATCGGCAAGAACCAGGCGGTCTCCCACAAGATCGCGGACATGAAGATCGCCGTGGAGACGGCCCGCAAGTGGCTGTACGACACCGGCCGCAAGGTCGAGCAGGGCAAGGACGCCTCGACGGACGTGGCCATCACCAAGATCGTGGTCAGCGAGGCCAACCAGCGCACCGCGCAGGACGCGATCCAGATCTTCGGCGCCCGCGGCTATCTGACGGACACGGGCATCGAGCGCGAGCTGCGCAACGCCGCGGCCGGCTCCATCTACTCCGGCACCAACGAAATCCAGCGCAACTGCATCGCCGCCCTGATGGGCCTGTGACGAGAGGCATCCGCATGACCGTGACCGACACCTTCACCGCCACCTCCCAGCCGGCCGCGCCCGAGGAGCCGGCCGCCGTCGAGCGGGCCCGCCTCACGGCGGCCACCGGCTTCCTCGACTACGAGCACGAAAGCGTCCAGGCGTTCGTCGACAAGGCCCTGGCCGGAATCGACCGCGACGCCGCCGGCCCGGCCGGTCTCGCCGTCGCCCTCTACTACGCGGTGCGCGACCGCATCCACTACGAGGTCTACGGCGCCGACCTGTCCGAGCAGGGCCTCAAGGCGTCCAGCGTCATCGCCGCCGGCATGGGCTTCTGCCTGCACAAGTCCGTGCTGTACGCCGCCTGTTGCCGTGCCGTCGGCATCCCCGCCCGGCTGCACTACAGCGACGTCCGCAACCACCTCGCTTCCGACCGGCTGCGCACCTACATCGGCGGTGACGTCTTCTTCCACGGCCTGGCCACCGTGTACCTCGACGGCCGCTGGATCAAGGTGACCCCTGTCTTCAACAAGCTCCTGTGCCGGCTCTACGGCATGGCACCGCTGGAGTTCGACGGCCGCTCCGACAGCCTCTACCACCCCTTCGACGCACAGGGCCGCCAGAGCATGGAGTTCCTCACCGACCACGGCGACTTCGACGACGTCCCCTACGAGTTCGTGATGGCCACCATGCGCCGCAAGCACCCCAAGTTCCTCAACGAGGGCGGCACCGGCACCGTCCAGGGCGGTTCGCTCGCCGACGAAGCGGCCTGACCTCCGCGCCCGGCCCCGGCCCCCGCCCGCACACCGCAGCAGCAGCGAAAGCAGAAGCAGAAGAGGAGAAGCACCCCATGACGCAGTTCCAGGCCCGTGAGGACGGCTGGGCCGCGGCCGCCCGCGTCGGCGTCGTCGTACCGCACGCGGACGTCGGGCCCGAGTCCGAGCTTCAGGCGATGGCACCCGACGACGTCTCGATCCACGGCTCACGCGTCCACTTCGGGGCGATGCGCCCCGGCGGGGAAATGGATCCGAAGATCCCGCACGACCCGGTGCGTGCCTTCATCGACCCGCCCTTCATCGACGACGCCGTCGAGCTGCTGGCCGCCGCTCCGCTCGACTCCATCGCCCTGGGGTTCACCAGCTCCGCCTACGTCCTGGGCGCCGACGGTGAGCAGAAGCTGTTCGAGCGGCTCGCGGAGCGGACCCGCGGCATCCCCCTCACCGGCACCACCCACGCCGCGGCGGCCGGCTTCACCGCCCTGGGCGCGGAGCGGATCGCACTCGTCAACCCGCCGTGGTTCGACGACGAGCTCTCCGCCCTGGGCGCCTCCTACTTCGGTGAACGCGGCTTCGACGTCGTCCACCACGCCCCCTGCGGCCTGCCCAGCAACCAGAAACTGATCACGCCGGAGGCGCTGGTGCAGTGGATCGAGTCCACCGTCGCCCCGCAGCGCCCGCAGGCGGTGCTGGTCGCCGGCAACGGCATCCGCGCCGTGGGCACCATCGCCGGCCTCGAGGAGCGCCTCGGCTTCCCCGTGCTCACCGCGAACCAGGTGCTGTTCTGGCACGCGCTGCACCTCGCGGGCGGCAGCGGGGCCGCCGCCCGGATCACCCAGTACGGTGCCCTGTTCGGCGCCCTCCCCCAGGGCGCGGACGCGGCCCGCGGTGCGGCGGTGGGTGCGGCCCGATGAGCATGCTGCCCGGGCACGGCTACGAAGCGGCCGTGCAGGAAACCTGCGACACACCCGAGTACCGCATGCCGCTCGTGTGCTGGCACGACAACGGCAGCGGCGTGCACGGCCTGGTGCTCTACCGCGGAGCGCTGCGCCCCGCGGAGCAGGTGCCGGGCTTCCGGCGCTACCTCGCCGTGGAAGACCTCGAGCAGTACGCCACGACCGGCCCGTGGGCGATGCTCGCAGCAACCGCCTGACCCGACCCGGGGCGGGGACCGGCCGGATCCCCGCCGCACCAGGAGCCGTATCGACATGACACACGACCTCAAGTGGTTGGACGCGCCCCCGGGGGAGGTCCTCGACCCGGTCGGCATCTGGATCGTCCGGGCCCCACCCGCGTCCCCTCCGGCGGCCGACGGCCACACGCCCGACTGGCTGGACGAGAAGGAAAGGAGCAGGCTGGCCGCGATACCGCAGCCGGCCGGCAAGAGCGCCTACCTCTTCGCCCACTGGGCGCTGCGGAGCGTCCTGGGCTCCTCGCTCGGCTGCCCGGCCACCAGCGTCGGCTTCGAGCGCCGGCCGTGTCCCGGCTGCGGCGGGGCGCACGGCAGGCCCGCCCTGCGCGACGTGGGACCGGGCGCGCCCGCCCCGGAGTTCTCGATGTCGCACAGCGGGGACCACGTCGCCATCGCGGTCGCCGAGGCCACCATCGGCATCGACATCGAGTCCTGGCCGACCCCCCAGGCCGTCGCCGGCTACTTGCCCTTCCTCCACCCCAGGGAGCAGCAGTGGCTCAAGGACCGTCCCGAGGGTGAACTCGTCCGGGACTTCGCCCGCCTGTGGACCCGCAAGGAAGCGATGGCCAAGGCGACCGGAGCGGGGATGGCCGCCGTCATGAACCGCATGGACCTGACCGGGCAGCCGCTCGGGTGGCGGGTGAGGCAGCTGCTCGCACCCCCGGGCTACGAAGCCAGTTTCGCGGTCCCGGCCTCGGTGCACGTCGAGGTCACCCTGCACGACGAACTGCCCGAGCCCATGCCGGCGCCCGAACCGCGCCGGGTGCCGGAGGCGGGCCGGGTGCGGGAGCCGGTGCGGGTCTGAGCCGGAAACGGTCTGAGCCGGTAGCGGTCGAAGCCGGTGCGGGTCACGAGAGCGGCGGGCGGCCCGTATCCCCGGGGAAGAGGGGGATACGGGCCGCCCGCCGTGCCGCGTACGGGTGACGCGTGGGGGGTGTCAGAGGCCGAGTGCCGGTTCCACGGTCACCTCGCAGGTGAAGGCCCGTACGCCGTGCTGCTCGACCGTCACCTCCACGCGGCGGCCGCCCGTGCCGTCGCAGACCGGCTCGCCGGCCAGGACGAGGGCGGGGGCATCGAACTCGACGTACCGGGCGAAGTGCGTCTTCATCCCGGTGACGGCCAGAGCGCCGTCGCCGACGGCGTGCGCCGCCTGCCGCGCGGCCTCCAGCAGGAGCATGCCGGGCACGTGGTCGACCTTGTGGTCGAACAGCACCGGATGCGACGGGTCCACCCGCAGTTCCCACCGCCCGTTGCCGCCGCCGGGAGCGGGCGAGAGCACCACGTCGGCCGCCGAGTGCCGGTCGACCCGGTGCGCCTCCACGGGCGGGCCGGGGGGCAGGCAGCGTGAGAGTGCGGCGCCGGCGTCCGCGTAACTTCCGCGCAGCCGCCGGTATATGGCCGCGGGCTGGTTGTTGAAGCGGGTGTGCGCGGTGCCTATCAGGCGCTCCCCCAGGTGGACGGCGATGTCCATGGTCATGCCGGCGAACCTGGTGCCGCGGCGGACCACGTCCGATCCGGCCACCACGAGGCGCACCTCCTCGTCGGCGGTGGTCACCAGCGACGCCAGCGGCTCGACCGTGAAACGGAAGTGTTCCCACGCCTGCATGAATTCCCGCGGCACGCCGTGCACGGCGTGGGAGAGCAGCGGCACCGCCTGGCGCACGCTCTCGGCGAGCAGCATCGGGTCGTACGTGCCCTGCGACGGCCGGTAGAAGTCGTGCCCCCGCGGCCAGCGGGCGGTGAGCACGTAATGGCCGGGCGACACCTCGGCCCACGTCCTGAGCAGGACTTCCTCCCCCCGGAGTTTGTGCACCTGCCACTGGTGCACCCGCCACTGATGGACCGGCTGCGCCTCAAGGCTCAGAACCGAAACAGACAACTCCGCCCCCATGATCGGTAGTTAAAGCGGTCGACTACGCAGAGGTGGGAAAAGCGCACTCCGCGTACCCGGCCGGAAAAAATAATGTTCTTTTTGTTTTCTCAAGTCAAGGGGGACTGCCTCTTGATTGTTTGCTAGGGAATCTGGCGATATCGGCAAATCAAAGAGCATAAAACGGACTTGCTTGCACCCTGGTGCTCTCAGATAACGTAAGGAGCGTTCTTTTTGAGAAGGTGAGAGATATGGCGCAACTGAAACAGGAGCGGGCGGAGCAGACCCGCCGCGCGCTCCTGCACGCGGCCGCAGAGGTCTTCGACGAGTTCGGCTACGCGGGGGCCAGCATCGCCCGCATCCTCAAGCGCGCCGGCGTGACGGCGGGGGCGCTCTATTTCCACTTCGACTCGAAAGAAGGCCTGGCCAAGGCGGTGATGAACAGTCAGCCCGAGACCATCGTGCCGCTGCTTGCCGCCGGCGGTCTGCAGCGGCTCATCGACCTCACCCTGGTGTGGTCGTGGCAGCTGCAGCGCGACCCGTTGCTCCGCGCCGGCGTACGGCTGACGAACGAACAGGCCTCCATCGGCTCCCTGGACATCAGCCCGTACGAGAGCTTCCGCGGGATCATGGCCGGTTACCTGGAAGAGGCACGTGACCACGGCGAGCTGCAGCCGGGCGTGGATCCGTTCGTGGTCGCGGAGTTCGTCGTCGCCGCCTGTACCGGGATGCAGATGTACTCCCACGTCGTCAGCGGCCGCGAGGATCTCCCCGAGCGCACCCAGCAGATGTGGAACCTGCTCCTGCCGGGCATCGCGGTACCGTCCGTGATCACCCGCGCCGAGGCGACCCCCGCCCGCGGGGCCGCGATGATGCCCTGACCGCCCGGCGACCCCAGCCGTTCCACCCGCCCCGGCGGGCCTGCTCACCCGGGCAGGGCCCGCCCTGTCCCTCCCGGCCCGACGGCCCGCCCGCACCCCGGCGGGCCGTCCGGTCCGCCCGCACGGTCCTGCCCGCACCAGCGGGCCGGGCCGTTCCGGCTGTCCTGCCCGTTCTGCCTGATTCCGGACGATCCTTACGGAGCCGCATGCACTCCCTGCGCCTGGCCGCCCTGAACATCGACGGTGTCCTGCTCAACGACACCTTCAGCCCGGTCATCCACCACTTCGTCGTCAGCAGAGGCGGCACCTACTCCGCCGAGCTGGAACGCTCCATCTTCTCCCAGCCCCAGCACATCGCCGGGCGGCTCCTCGCGGCCGCCGTGGGCGGCGGCATGACGGGCGAAGAAGCGCTCGCCGCCTACTTCGCCGAACGCGCCGCCCACCTCGAACGCCGGCCGGTCGCCCTCACCCCGGGCGCCCGCGATCTGCTCCTGCGGCTGCGAGCCGCGGGCCTGCGCACGGTCTGCTACGGCGGCCTGGGCAAGGACCACTTCGACCGCCACCTGGGCCACTGGGCCGACCTGTTCGACGGGCCCGGCTACGTCTGCACGAACGACATCCGCCCCGGCCTCCGCGAGATCACCCAGGACGTTTTCTCCCTCCGCCCCGATCAGGCCCTGTTCGTCGACGACGTCGCCCGGGTCGCCGACGCGGCCCGCACGCTCGGCTGCGCCTTCGTCGGCCACCCTTCCCCCTTCGTCCACAGCCACCAGCGCACCCTCATGCGAGAGGCCGGCGTGCGCCACCTGATCGACGGCCTCGACGCCCTCGACGAGGGTCTGCTGCACCGCATCGACCAGCAGATGGCCACGGGCACCTTCTGGGACTCCGCCCCCACAGCTGCCGCTGCCGCGGCCGGACAGGAAAGAAACGCATGACACCGGGCACAGGACTGCTGAACGGCAAGGTCGCACTGATCACGGGCGCCTCCAGCGGGATCGGCGCCGCGGCCGCACGCCACTTCGCCGCCGAAGGGGCCGCCGTCGTACTCGTGGCCCGCAGGGCCGGCCTGGTCGAGGAGGTCGCAGCAGACATCAGGAAGGACGGCGGGGAGGCCGTCGCCGTTCCCGGCGACGTCACCCGCCCCTGCGACATGGAACACGCCGTCTCCACCGCCGTCGACCACTTCGGCAAGCTCGACTGCGCCTTCAACAACGCCGGTTACGCCACCACGGGAACCCTGCTCCACGAGCTCTCCGACGACCTCTTCGAGCGCACCATGGACGTCAACCTGCGCGGCGTATGGAACTGCCTGCGCGCCCAGATACCCGCCATGCTGCCCGCCGGCACCGGTTCGGTCGTCAACACCTCCAGCGTCGCGGGCCAGCGCGCCACCGCCGCATCCGCCCCCTACATCGCCGCCAAGCACGCCGTCCTGGGCCTCACCCGGGCGGCAGCGGCCGAGTACGGCGCCCACGGCATCCGCGTCAACGCCCTCGTCGTCGGCAGCACCGACACCCCGATGATGGACGGCGTCCTCACCGCCCACCCCGGCCTGAACCCCCGCTTCGCCACCAAAGCCATCCAGCAGCGCTTCGCGGAGCCCACCGAGATCGCCCGCGCCGCCGCCTGGCTCTGCTCCGACCACGCCTCCTTCACCACCGGCGCCGCCCTCGCCGTCGACGGCGGCAGGACCGCCGTCTGAGGCGCCCGTACGCACGACAGCCGCCCGCCACCCCCGTCGACCGACGGCACAGGGTGGCAGGCGGCTCGCGCACACCGGAGCGGGTACAGCGGGCCCGGGCACCAAGGCCCGGGCACAGCGGCCGTACACCTCAGACCTGGAGCGCCCCGGGCCTGTCCGCGAGCCGCTCCGGCGCGGCGGGCTCCGCGATTGCCTCGGACGGCTTCGTACGGTCGGCCAGCTTCAGCCAGATCACCCCGGCGATGATCACCGCCAGCCAGAGGCCCTTGGCCACGGTCAGGGTCTCGTCGAAGAACAGCGGGCCGAACACCGCCGCGCCGACGGCGCCGATGCCCGCCCAGACCGCGTACCCGATGCTCACATCGATCGTGCGCAGGGCGAGGCTCAGTGCGTAGAGCGTCAGGAGGAAGAACACCACGGCGACCAGGGACCAGGTCAGAACGGTGAATCCCTCGCTGCCGCCGACGGCGAGCGCGTAACCGATCTCGAAAACTCCCGCCAGAAGGAGCATGAGCCAGGCATTGCTGGAACTCCGGGCTGCTGCATTGGACATGGGAGGTAAGTCCTCTCGCTCAAAGATGATCATCAGACGATGGCGGAACGCACGGCACAGGAGGCCGCGGGCAACTCACGCGGGGGGGCGCCGCCCCGGGCCGCAGAAGGCTGCGGAGGGGGTTCCGGGTGCGGGCCGGGGTGGAGTGGGGTGGGGCGGGCCGGGGTCAGGCGGAGCCGCTCAGCTGGAGACCGACCACGCCTCCGATGACCAGGGCGATGCCGATCACCTTGTTGAGGTTCAGACGCTGCCCGAAGAACAGCGCGCCCAGGACGGTGATGCCGACACCGGCCACCGACGTCCACAGCGCATAGCCGACGCCGACGTCGAAGGTCAGCAGTGCCTTGCTGAGGAAGAACGTCGCGGCAGCCCCGCTGAGCAGGGTGATGGCAGTCCACTTACGGTTCTTGAAACCCTCGGCCTTGCCGGCGGCGATGGCCACCGTGGTCTCGAAGGCAACAGCGATCGCGAGGTAGAGCCAGTGCATGGGAGGTCCTTCCGTGCAGTGAATGAAGTGAGTTGAAGATCAGTCAGGGGCCACGGGAGCGGGGAGCGTCAGGTCCCGTGGCGTTCGCCCCGTGCCGTGGGGGCGGGGCGCAGGGGGCCGCTAGTGGCGGGCCCCGGTCCGGGTGAGGAAGTCCTTGAACGGCTGCTCCGCCTCCGGCAGTTGCAACGCGGTGACCTCCATGGGCCAGCCGGCCGGGTCCTCGGCCAGGAGCGTGTACGAACCCGTGTAGTCGAAGCCGTAGCGGGCGGCGGTCCGGCGGTCCGCGGCATGCACCACACGCCCGATGCCCGCGTACCGCGCCGCCAGGTAGCACAGGGCGCACGGTTCACCGGAGGCGATCAGCGTCGCCCCCGCCACCGCGCCCAGTCCGTACCGGGCAGTGGCCTCGCGCAGGGCGACCACCTCCGCGTGCGCCGTCGGATCGCTGTCCTCCCGCACCCGGTTGAACCCCGTGCCCAGCACTCGCCCACCGTTCACGACCAGCCCGCAGAAGGGGATTCCCCCCTGCGCGACGTGTTCGCTGCTGAGCCGGACCGATTCCCGGGCGGACTCCAGCAATCCGCTCTCCTGCACACCCATCAACAGCCGCCTCCCAGAACACCACAACCATAAATTGGCTGCACATACAAGCAATTGCGTAGACGAGGCCGCCGTCGGCAACCCGGCCCGCAGGGCTAATCTTGTATGTGCATGTAATAACTGTCAAGCGTGGGCGCGCGCACGGGCGTTGTCCAGCGTCGCCAGCGGCTCCAGCACCTCCGGGTCGAACGCCGTCAGCTGTCCACCCCGGGCGACCCTGTGGGGAAGGTCGGGATTGGCCAGCGCGCCCGTCCCGATCGCCAGGAGGTCCGCCTGCCCCTCCTCCAGGACGCGCCGCGCCACCGCATCGCGGTGCAGGCCGCCGTTGCCGATCACCGGGAGCCCCGTCACCGCCCGGGCGAGGGCGCCGAGCGCCGGCCCGTCCCCCGACCAGTCCCGCCCGCTCCCGGCCAGATGCAGATAGTCCGCGCCCGCCGCCGCGGCCCCCGCGAACAGCGCGCTCGCCGCGGCCTCCCCTCCCGGCCACCGCCACGAAGGGTTGTTGATCTTCCCCTGGGAGAGGCGGACACCGACCGCGAACCCGGGCCCTGCGGCCCCCTTCGCCCCGGCGATCACCTCCCGCACCAGCCGGAAGCGGCTTTCGGCGCTGCCGCCGTACCCGTCGGAGCGCACATTGGTGTACGGGGTGAGGAACTGATCCAGCAGATATCCGTTCGCCGCGTGCACCTCCACCCCGTCGAAGCCCGCGTCCCTGGCCCGGACGGCGGCCGCGGAGAATCCGTCCACCGCCTCGGCGATCTGCACGCAGGTCATCTCCTGCGGCACCGGCCAGCGCCCGCCGCCGCGGTACTTCGACAGCTGCTCACCCAGCGGCCGCACCGGGGAGGGGCCCACCGTACGGTCCCTGAACCGGTTTCCCTGCGCCAGCGCACCCGCGTGCATCAGCTGCAGGACGATGCGCGCGCCTGCGGCATGCGTCCGCTCCACCACCGGCCGCCAGGCAGCGGCCTGCGCGCCGTCGGCGATGCCGGGCTGGTGCAGATACCCCTGGCTGAAGGCGGTGTCGGTGTACGTCCCCTCGGTGATCAGGAGGCCGAAACCGCCCTCGGCGAAGGCCGCGTAGTAGTCGGCCATCTCCCGCGTCACGCCGCCGTCGCTCGCGGCCGACACGCGTGTCATCGGGGCGAGGGCGAATCTGTTGCGCAGATCGAGGCCCGCGAAGTGGCAGGCGGTGAGGGCGGGATGGGTGTCCCCCATGTCAGCAGCCCCCGTCGACGGAGCAGGAAGCGCCGAAGGCCGCGTCCCCGGCCTGGTGGGCCTGGGCGTCCAGGACCGCCTTGCGCAGCTGGGCCGCACGCGGCACACCCTCGATGCGGGTCTCCCCGACGAGGATCGTGGGCACCGACCGCACCTGGTGGGCCGCCGCCTCCCGCAGCGCGTCCTCGTGCCGGGCCCGGTGGGTGCCGTCCTCCAGCGCGGTGCGGAATGCGGCTTCGTCGAGGCCGATCCCTGCGGCCAGTGCGCTCAGGACACCGATCTCCCCCAGGTCCTGGTCCTCCTGGAAGAACGCCCGGAACATCCGCCGGGTGTAGGCGGTGCCCAGTCCGCGCTCGGCGGCGAACTGGTAGCCCTCGAAGGCGAGGGCCGTGTAGGGCTGCGGGGACACGGTCGGCAGCGTGATGTCCACGCCCATGCGCCGGGCCATCGGGTAGACCGCGCTCTCCCAGATGCGCGGCAGGTAGTCGTCCTCCGGCCGCAGCGTCGGATGGGGGCTCGGACGCAGCTCGAACGGCATCCACTCCACTTCCACCCCGGCGCCGAACTCGGCGACCACCTCCTCCAGGGGCCCCTCCGCCAACATGCAGAACGGACACACGAAGTCCGACCAGACCCTGATCCGCACCGGCTCAGCCATACCCACACCCACCAGACAATTGATTTCGCAAGCAACAACACCCCGGCCTTTCGGACCGGGAGTACACACAACACCGAGAAGATTGCACGCACATGCACATACATGTCAAGGGAGGTCACCCCGTCGGACCTCGTTGCCGCCGCCGGTCGGTGCACGGCATTGCCGGGGCGTGGCCTGAAGTTGCAGGGCCCTGCCGCCGCAACCTCCTGACAGGTCGGAAGCTGCCACGCCGACTGATTCGGTCCGAGACTGGAACGGCCGGAAAGCAGCCAAACGGGGGTGCCATGGAATTCCGCATTCTGGGCCCGGTAGAGGCCCACAGGGACGGGGAGAACATTCCCCTGTCAGGAACGAAGGTGAAGACCGTCCTAGCCGCGCTGCTCCTTGCCCGGGGCCGGATGGTCTCCGATGCCAGGCTGAGCCACCTGTTGTGGGGGTGGAGCCCGCCGGCGACGATGAGCGCGCAGATCTACACGTACATCTCGCGGCTGCGGATGCAGCTCGGTGACGGTGTGCGCATCGTGCGGCAGCTGCCCGGCTACGCGATGGACACCGGGAACGCCCGGGTGGACTTCCTGGAGTTCGAGCGGCTGACCCGGCTCGGCGCAAAGGCGCAGGAGGCGGGCGAGCTGGAACGGGCGGACACGCATCTGCGGGACGCGCTGGAGCTGTGGCGGGGCTCGGCCCTGTCGAACGTGGCGGAGTTCCTGGCCGACACCGAGCTGCCCCGGCTGGAGGAGGCGAGGGCCGCCGCGACGGAGAACCGGATCGATGTGGACCTGGCGCTCGGCCGGCACCGTCAGGTGGTGCCCGAACTGACCGCGCTGGTCGGGGAGTTCCCGGTGCGCGAGCGGATGCGGGCGCAGCTGATGAAGGCCCTGTACCGGTGCGGCCGGCAGGCCGACGCGCTCACCGCGTACCACGACGGGCGCCAGGTGCTGGCCGAGGAGCTCGGGGTGGACCCGGGGGTCGAGCTGACGGCGGCCTATCAGGCGGTGCTGTCCTGCGAACCGATTCCGGACACGCTGACCCGGCCGGTGTCCGCCCTGGTGCCGCCGGCGATGCTTCCGCCGGACATTCCGGACTTCACCGGGCGCGTCGGCGAACTCGACCAGCTGCGGCGGCTGTTGCCACCGATGGAGGGCCGTTCCTGGCACGCGCGGCGGTTTCTGCTGACGGGCATGGCGGGGAGCGGGAAGACGGCGCTCGCGGTGCGGGCGGCCAACGACTGCCTGGACGCCTTCCCGGACGGCCAGCTGTACGCGAACCTGAGCTATCCGGACGGTTCGCCGCAGGATCCGCGGACCGTGCTGGTCGCTCTGTTGCGTGCGCTCGGTGAGCCGGTGGGCGCGGCCGAGCCGGACCTGGACGAGCTGATCCGGCTGTACCGGACCCGGACGGCCAGGCGGCGGCTGCTGATCCTGCTGGACAACGCGGTCAATGAGCTGCAGCTGGCCCCGCTGCTGCCGGGCGCTCCGGAGCCGGCGGTGCTGATCACCAGCCGGACCGCGCTGGGCCCCGTGGGCGGTCTGCACACGCTCGTGCTGGATTCGCTGGACGCCGAGGAGGGCCTGCGGATGCTGTCGGCCTCGGTGGGCCCGGCGCGGGTCGCGGCCGAACATCAGGCGGCGCAGGAAATTGTGCGGCACTGTGCGGGGCTGCCGTTGGCGTTGCGGATCGTGTCGACGCGGCTGGCGGGCCGGCCCGGTGCCACGCTGGGTCGTCTCGCGGGCCGGCTGGCGGATCCACGGATGCGGTTGCGGGAGCTCCAGGCGCGCGGGCTTTCGGTCCCGCGCAGCCTGGAGGTGTCGCTCAGCCGGCTCGGCCCGGAGCACCGGGAGCTGCTGATGCGCCTGTCCCGGTCGGGGCAGGAGGTGTTCTCCGCACGGTCGGCGGCCCGGGAGTTCGGGTGGCGGCCGGACACGGTGGAGAAGGGTCTGGAGTCGCTGGTGGACGACGGGTTGCTGACCGTCTCCGACGGGCCGGGCGTGCCGGCGTACCGGCTGCACGCGCTGCTGCGGCTGTTCGCCGGTACGAGCTGTGCTGCCGAGGAGTCGGTGGCCTGAGGCCGGGTGGCGCTGCCGCGGTGGTCGTGTCCGTCCCCCCGCCGTCACCCGCCCGGGTGGGGTGCGGGGGCCAGACCGGCCCCGGTGGGAAGAGGTTCGGCGAGCGGCAGCACCGAGAGGCGGGGTCCGCCCGGGTCGATGAGCAGGATGGGGCCGGTGCTCTCCGGTTCCCTGGCCAGCGCCGCGTACCGGTCGTGTCCGATGGGCAGGTCCCGTACGAGCCACAGGTCGGGGCCGCGGGGTTCGACGTGGCGCACGGTCACCGGGCCCGGCAGGTGGGGAGCTACGTCGATGCTGCTCAGGTCGGCCACGACGCCGACGCCGCTCGCCTTGGCGACGGCTTCCTTGCGGGTCCAGGCGCGGTAGAACGCGGCGGTGCGCGACGCTTCGTCGGGCAGCCGGGCGAGGTGGCGCAGTTCGGCTCCGGACATGACGACGAGCGAGGTGCTCCATATGTCGTCGAGGGCGCGGGCGGCTTCGAGGTCCACTCCGACGGGGCGTTCGGCGGCCACGGCGAGCAGCCAGTACGGGCCGGAGCGGGACAGGTTGAAGTCGAGTCCGGTGCGGGGGAAGAGCAGCCGGGGGCGGCCGTGGGCGGGGTCGGGGCAGCGCGGGCACGGCCAGCGGCCCATGCGCAGTTCCCTGGGGTCGGCGTTGCAGTATCCGGCCAGGATGCGGCGGACTTCGGCGTGGGCGTGGGCGTACCAGGTGCCGACGGGTGCGGGGCGGCGCAGGGCGATGTCCCGTTCCTCCGCCGAGAGCAGGGCGAGTTCCCCGGGGTCGGGTTCGTCCCGGGCCCGGCCCTGCCAGAGGTGGACGGCGTCGTTCCTTCGCAGACTTTCGTAAGAGGCATCGTGCATGGGTCAGCTTCCTTGACGGGGTCGGGGGACGTCAGTCCGACATGGCCACGCAGATGCATCGGTGGCCGGTGAAGGGGCGACGGCCGTGGGCAAGTGCCACGTTGTCGAGAAGCATCAGGTCGCCGCGGTTCCAGGGGATGTCCACGGCGTGCGCGAAGCCCCGGTCGGAGATCTGGACGACGTACTCCTCGGGGATCGGGGAGCCGTCGGTGAAGGTGACGTTCCTGGGGGGTGCGTCGACCGGCAGGACCCTGGCGAGGGCGGCGCCGGCGGGGTCCTCGTCCTGGCCGGGCGGGTACCAGCGGTGGACCTGGTTGAACCAGACCTCGGCGCCGGTGACGGGGTGGGCGACGGTGGCGGGCCGGATGCGTGAGACCTGGATGCCTCCGTCCGGCTTCCAGCACCATTCGTCACCGGTGCCGTCGAGGAAGACCTCGACCTCTTCGCGCCGGTTGGTCTCGAAGGTGTCCTGCCAGCTGTCGCCGAGGCCGGGGCCGTCGTGCAGGTGGCGGACGTACCGGACGCCGGGGGCGAACCGTTCGCGCACTTCGGGGTCCAGGGCGGCGAGCCAGCGTGCGCCGTCGACCACGACGGTGGCTCCGCCGGTGGTGGGGGCGGTGCGGCAGTGCAGGGCGAGGCGGGTGGGCCAGGCGTGGTTGCAGCTCATCTCGTGGTGCGGCGGGACGAGGGCGTGGGGCCGGTCGTCGCGTGCGATCCGGCTGTCGCCGGCGATGCGGTCGCACCGGCGTGCGCGGTGGAACCGGTTGGGCAGCACGAGGCCGAGGATGTCGTCGAGGGTGTCCGCGGTGATGTCGAAGTCGCGGAAGACGACGGCCTTCTCCTCGGTGAGGAGGGCGGTCAGTTCGTCCTGACCCATTGCCTCCAGCCGCTCGACGAGCTCTTCGGGGCCGCCGATTCCCTCTGGGTCGATCTCCAGAGGAGTCCAGTCCTCCATCGCCATAGCGGCCTTTCTTCAGCGTCTCAGCGGGGTGCCGAGCTGCCGGGTGGCAGCCGCAACCTGTGTCGGGGTCGGGCGGCCGGCCTCCGACCGTTGCCCGGTGAGAGGGGAGGAGGGAGCGAGCGCCGGACGCCTACGGCACGTGTCCCATCGAATGCGGGTCGCCTACTGCGTTCCTATGCCTGCGCCTGGTGGGGGGGCGGGGGTGCGGATGCCTGAGGGGCGGCCGGGGCGCAGATGTCCGAGGGGCGGCCGGGGTGCACGGCCGGCGGCGACCGGTACGACGTGATCACCCTCGGGGCGGGCCGGTGGCTGTGCGGTGCCCGGGCGGTGGGGCGGGCCGGGGTTTATAGGCGGCGCGTAGAGGCCGCGGGGAGCTTTTGCCCTCGACGATGTGACGGAGACGCCACCTGCTTCCTCCTGGAGCTTTCTCCCTGGAGGGCGGTGACGACGGCAGCGGAGAACCGGTGGGGGGCAGCGCCGGTGCGCCACCGTCCGCCTCCGTCGTTCCTTCTGCCCTGTGAGGTTCTTCGTGAATACGACCGCCACCGCGATCCGGCTCGACCAGCGTCGCTTCCGAGAGGTACTGGGACGGTTCTGCACGGGGGTGACGATCATCTCCGCCGTCGACGAGGGCCAGCCGGTCGGTTTTGCCTGCCAGTCCTTCGTCTCGGTCTCCCTCGATCCGCCACTGGTGTCCTTCGCGGTGGCGAACACCTCGACGACCGGGCCCCGGATCGAGCGGGCGGGGTCGTTCTGCGCGACCGTGCTGAGCGCGGACCAGGCCGAGTTGTGCCGGGGGTTCGGCAGGAGCGGCGGCGACAAGTTCGCCGGGGTGCGGTGGAGTCCGGCCGCGGTGACCGGCTCGCCGCGGATCGGTGGTGGCCTGGCCTGGGTGGACTGCCGGATCGAGTCGGTGATTCCGGCCGGTGACCACCGGATCGTGCTGGGCCGGGTGACGGATCTGAGTGTGGCGGACGCCGCCGAGGATTCGGGTCCGCTGCTGTTCTACCGGGGTGGTTTCCTCGGTTCGCCGCAGCCGCGGGTGCTCAGCGCCTGAGTCCGGTCTGGCCCTGCGCTCTTCGGGGCCCGGCCGGCCCGGTGTGTGTCCGTCAGGAGTTGGCGCCCGCGCGGGGACCGGGGACGGCGGGAATCGTCTTCGGGTCCTGGTCCAGAAGGCTTTCGAGCGCGTGGTCGGAGTCGTTCTCGTTGTCCGGCGACCGGATGTCGTCGAGCCAGCCGAGGTGGGCGGCGCGCAGCCCTGCCTGGAACCGGCTCTTGGCTCCGAGCCTGCCCATCAGGTCGGCGGTGATCCGCCGGCCGGTGCGTACGGAGACCCCCAGTTTGCGGGCCACTCCCTCGTCGGTGAAGCCTTCGCCGAGCAGTCGCAGGACGGCCTTCTCCTGGCTGGTCAGTCCCTGCGAGTCGGTGCTGGTCCGCTGTCTGCGGGCGGTGGTGAGGGGGGCGGCCCGCTCCCACATGAGGTGGAAGAGCTCAAGGAGGCAGGCGAGCAGGCCGTGGCCGCGGAAGAGGTGGGCGCCGGTGCCGCTGTCGTCGGGGTCCATGGGCAGGATGGCCGCTTCGCCGTCGAAGACGATCATGCGGGAGGGCAGCGAGGCCACGGTGCGTACGTCGTCGCCCAACTCGACCAGCCAGCGGGCGTGTTCGAGGGTGGCGGGGTCGTTGTAGATGCTGTCCAGGTAGATGGTGCGCACGGCCACTCCGCGTTCCCTGAGGGACTGGCTGAGCGGTCTGCTGGCCTTGCGGTTGTCGGAGTTCTGGTGGCCGCCGGGGGCCAGGGTGATCAGGCTGCGCTCGCAGTTGAGGGTGAGTTCCTCTATGCGGTCGCGTATCTGGTCGATGCCTTCCAGCCGTTCGACCTCGCCGCGCCCGCGGTTGCGGGAGAGGGAGAACTCCTCCATCAGCCGGGCGACCTCCACCCGTGCTTCGGCCATCTGGCGCTGCCGGGCGAGCAGGGTGGACTCCTGGCGGGCCAGCAGGGCCTGGAGTGCCACGTCGGGGCTGGTCGCGCGCAGTTGTCCCGGGACTTCCCAGGAGGGCCGGATGAGGCCGAGCCGCACGCAGTCGTCCAGTGCGCTGCGTACCGTTTCGATCGGGCGGCCGACCAGCCGCGTCAGTTCCTCGATCGAGCCGCACGAATTCAGTAAGGAGGCTCGATAAACCTCTGTTGCGTCCTCGCTCAATCCGATGGGCTCCAGCACGCGTCCCCCACGCCTGTCGTACGAAATCACCGTAAGCTCTCCACGACGCGGCGTAGCATAACACGTAATTACGTCCAAAATAAGGCCACCCTTCCCCGGCCGTAGGAAGGGTGCGCGGCAGTGGAATTACTCAGTCTGTCATCCGGAGAGGCCGGCCGGGGGTGTCTGCCAGCCCGGCTCGGAAACCGCACCGGCGTCCGCCTGCACGCCTTCCGGGGGTGTCTGCCAGCCCGGATCCTGCGTCACGGGGTCTCCGGCCTGCACACCTTCCGGAGGCGTCTGCCAGCCCGGATCCTGCGTCACCGGGTCACCGGCCTGCACCCCGGCCGGCGGCGTCTGCCAACCGGGGTCGGGAACCGTCTCGACGGCAACCTGCACCCCGGCGGGCGGCGTCTGCCAGCCCGGGTCGGGAACCGCCTCGACAGCCACCTGCACCCCGGCCGGCGGCGTCTGCCAGCCCGGGTCCTTGTCACTGGCAAATGCGGTTCCGGCAGCCATCTGTACTGCGCCCACCGCGACGAGGGCGGCGATGCCGACGGAAAATTTCTGGAATACAGCGGACTTCATTTCCGGACTCCCCTAAGTCTTTCGAACTCGGACCGCCAAACACTTCCGAAAGTCCGCCGTCTTCCCCTCGGCGGGATTCCCGGCCGGTGCTTGCCGTGTTTCCACGAGATGGATTCTTGCCGCCCCAAACAGGCCACCGCCAGGCAAAGAACCTTCATCCTGTTGCGTTGGCATCAAACTGACAGCAGCCGCCCCGGGGGCCTCCGAGGCCCCCCGCGCACCCGGCTGAACGGCACAACCGCAGGCAGCGGCGGTGGGCTCGCCGCGCCGCGGGCATGCCCCCGCCGGGGCATCGTTCCGGCCCGGCGGCGTAGGAATCCTGTAGGCGGGCGGCCGAAGCTCTCACCAACCGCAATTCCGCGCGCACTTGTGAGGTGTCACCGTGGCCAATCCGTTCGAGAACGAAGAGGCGTCGTACTACGTGCTCGTCAACGACGAGGGTCAGCACTCGCTGTGGCCGGCGTTCGCCGAGATCCCATCGGGCTGGCGGACCGTGCACGGGGAGGATTCCCGTGCCGCCTGCCTCGAGTACGTCGAGAACAACTGGACCGACATGCGTCCGCTCAGCCTGGTCCGGGCGATGGCGGGCAGCGCGGCCTGATCCGCGCACAGGGAAGGGGGCCGCGGTGGGATCACCACCGCGGCCCCCTTCCCTTGTGTGCCCTGCGCGGACCCGGCACGGGGTGGGTGCCGGGTCCGCGCAGGGATGGTCAGGCGGCCTGTGGGCGCCGCTCGTCCATCTCGACCAGGACGTACTTGGCCAGTTGGGCGACAGTCGGGAAGTCCCAGATGACGGTGGGGTCGAGGGCGATGCCCAGCCGCTCCTCCACGTCGGCGGCGAAGGCCACCACGGCGATGGAGTCGAGGCCGTACTCGCCCAGTTCCCGGTCCGGGTCTATGGGTTCGGTGAGGTCCGGCAGGTATTCGCCGACCCGCTCGATGAGCCAGGTCTCCAGGTCGGCCGGGACGGTGGAGTCGAATCCGGGTGTGAGCACGAGGGTCTCCTCGGGTCGTGGAACGGGACGGAGGGAGGAAAGGGCAGGTGGGGGGCAGGCTTGTGGGGGCCCGGCGGCCGCTGTCACGCGTACTCCCGGGCGGTCAGGCCGAAGGACAGCCGGCGGTCGTCGCGCTCCAGGAGCTCCTCGACGAGCGCACCTTCCACGTCCGCCGGGAGGGCGACGGGCGCCGCCTCCTCGAATCCGGCGAGCCGGGCGAGTGCGGCGGCCAGCCACTCGGGGCGGGAGAGGAAGTCGCCGGTCGGCGCGTGGCGGTACACCCCGAGGCAGGCCGCGGCGGCGAGCGCCACCGTGTAGCCGGCCGCGAGGTCGCGCACGGCCACGTCGGCGGAGATCGACAGGTCCCTGGGCCGCAGGGCCGCCGCCGCGTCGGCGAGTGCGCCGAGGCGGCGTACGTGTTCCTCGACGAGGGGACGCAGCCCTGCCGGGAGGTCCTCGTCGAGTGCCGTGGCGAGCGAGGCGGCCAGCCGGTCGCGGCCCCCCGACGCCATGCGCAGCCCGGGCAGGCTGAGGGCGGGCAGGAGGGTCTCGGTGGTGAACAGGCCGGCCGGGGCCGTTGCCGGGTTCCGGCAGGAGCGGGCGGCCAGGCCGGGCAGCTGGGGCAGCAGTGCGGACAGGCAGGCGGCGCGGGCGATGTGGCCGAAGCCGATCGGCTTGACGTCCCTGGCGAGCTTCTGGAACACGGCGTGCTCGCCGTCGCGGCGGTAGAACTCCGAGCCCATGACCTGGGAGAGCCGCTCCATGGCGTCCAGCAGCATCCCTGCGACCAGGTACTTGACCGCGGGGGCGTGGACGCTGCCGGCCTCGGGGGTCAGGTGCAGGGCGCGCGCCGCGGTGCGGGAGAAGGCCTCGCAGATCAGCAGGTCCGTGAAGGCCTCGGCCAGGGTGGTGCGCACCATGGGGACGGCGGCCGCCTCCTTGCCGTAGAGCCGGCGGCCGCGGGTGTGGTGCAGGGTGACGCGCAGGGCGCTGTCGAGCAGGCCGGTGCTCATGGCGGGCAGGGCGATGCGGGTCAGCTGGAAGGCGCGGGCGGCGGTTTCGACGCCGGTGCCGGGGTTGCCGAGCAGGACGTCGTCGCCGACCGGCAGGCCGGTGATCTCCATGCCGCCCAGGCGCACGCCGCGCATGCCCACCGAGCGGTACCTCGGCAGGAACCGTACGTGCCGGGGGTCGAGCCGGTCGGCGGGCAGCAGGAGCTGGGAGCGGGAGCGGGGGCCGCCGCGCGGGTCGGTGCGGGCCAGCACCACGAGGGCGTCGGCCCGGTCCAGGTTGGCGATGGTCTCCTTGCGGCCGTGCAGGGTCAGCCCGTGGCCGGCCGGGGCTGCTTCCGCGGCGAACTCGGCGGCGCCGATGTCGTTGCCGTGGGCGAGTTCGTGGAAGGCGCAGGCGATCTTGCGGCCGTTCAGGAGGAGGCCCGCGGTGGCGTCCTGCTGTCCGGGTGAGCCCGACGTCCAGACGTTGACCCCGGCGAGGAGCTGGCCGGCGCAGTGCCCCAGGCCAAGGGCCGGGTCCCTGCGGTAGACCGAACGCATCAGTTCGATCATGTGGTCGGCGCGGGCGAACCGGCCGCCGAGCTTCTCGGGGACGAACTCGGCGAGGATGCCGAACTCGTCGAGGGCCGCTTCGGCGGCGGCCGCGGTCTCCTCGCGTTCGTCGGCGGCCACGGACGCGGCGAACCCGGTGGGGTTGGACCCGTCCCAGGGGTCGCCGAGGAGCTTCTCCAGGTGGTCCGTGCGGGACCGTACGTCGCTCATGCGGGCACCTCCGCCGGTGCATGGGTGCCCAGGACGCTGACGTGGGCGCCGGCGTCGGTGGTCAGCAGCTCGCCGAGGCGGTCGTACACGGCTCCCGCTGCGTGGGGCGGTGCGCCCAGGTTCTCCAGGGCCAGCGCGAGGCAGCCGCGCAGCCACAGTCCGTCCCGCCACCAGAGGTGGTGGTGGGCCTGCGGCCGGGCGCGGTACAGGGCGAGCGCGGCGGCGGCGGCGTAGCACCACTCGTAGCGTTCGGCGAGCCGCATGACGGCGGTGCCGGGGGTGCCGCCGGTGGGGCGGACGGCGGCCAGGTCGGTGCCCAGGCGCCGGTACTCGGCGAGGACCGCGCGTGCCAGGCGGACGGTTTCGGCGGCGGCGTCGGGGGCGGCGCCCGGGTGGGGGCCGCCGTCGGCGCCGAGTTCGGCCACCAGTGCGGGCAGGGAGCCGAGTACGGAGTCGCGGGGGGCCATCAGCCGCAGCCGGTCGGCGTCGAACGGGGTGCTCTCGTGCTCCTCGCGCAGCCAGTGGGCGGGCGGGGACGTGGGCGGGACGGCGGCCCTGCGGCCGCCGGGGCGCAGCAGGGGCAGGGCGGCGGCCAGGCCGGCCCGGTTGACCCAGGTGCTGCCGTCGAAGACGGGGACCACCTGGTGGTCGCGTTCGAGTTTGGCGAAGGCGCCGTATCCCTCGACTTCGGTGAGGAAGCCGCGGGCGCCCAGCAGGTCGCCGATCAGGCGCAGTTGGCCCTGGATGATGCCGGGGACGCAGGCCTTGGCGACGGCGGAGACCAGGCTGAGTTCTTCGGGTATCTCGTGGGCGGCGCGGGCGGCGGTGTGGGCGAGTGCTTCGGCGAGGAACTGGCGGGCGACGGCGCGGCCGGCGACGGCGCGGGCGTGCGGCAGCCCGGCCAGGGGCCTTTGGTAGAGGTGTCGTTCGTGCAGGAAGCGGCGGAGCAGGGCCAGCGCGTGGTCGCCGGCGCCCAGGGAGAGGGCGACGCAGGCGATGCGGGTGAGCTGGAGGGCTTTGAGGACGAGCTCGAGGCCGCCGCCGACGGTGCCGACGAGGGCGTGGGCGGGGACCCGTGCATCGTGGAATTCGAGTCCGCTGATGTCGGCGCCGCGGATGCCGTGGGTCGGCAGTTTGGGCAGGGGCTGTACGGTGCCGGCGGCGGTGGCGCGGGTGTCGACGAGGAAGACGGTGAAGCCGCGTGCTCCGCCGGCGGGGCCGGTGCGGGCAAGGACGCACATCAGGCGGCCCCGGGTGGCGTTGTTCACCGGCCACTTGCGGCCGTTCAGGCGCCAGCCGGAGCCGTGGCGGGTGGCGGTGAGGGTGTTGGAGAGCAGGTCGCTGCCGTGGCCGGGCTCGGTGAGTCCCCAGGCCACGGGTTCGCCGGCCAGGACGTGCCGGGCCAGCATCGCGGCGGGTCCGTCCTCGGCGGCGGCCCATACGCAGGCGCCGCCGAGGAGGGTCTTGCCGTGGCCCACGGCCACCGTCAGGTCGCGGGCGGCCATTTTGCGCAGGAGGGCGTGGGTCTCCTCCAGCTCGTCCATGCGGCCGCCGTAGCGCAGTGGCACGTAGTGCTCGGGCATCCCCCAGGCGTCGAGGGCGGCGCACGCCTCCGCGGGGAAGGTCTCCGTCTCGTCGTGGGCGGCGAGCAGCTCGGGGTCGAAGGGGCCGCCGGGCAGCGACCAGCGGGTGAGGTGGGCGTCGAGGCCGGCCGCTCTCATCACTCGGCGCCCGCGGCGGTCAGGGCCGGTTCGGCCTGGGCGGTGCGGTAGCCGTCGGACCACAGCGGCTCGAGTTCGCCGTTCGCGTACAGGACGCGCATGACCGACCGCTGGATCTTGCCGCTGGTGGTGCGGCGGACGGCGCCGCGCCGCATGAGCAGGACGGAGTCGGCGCGTACGCCGAACTCGCGGGCCACGGTGTTGCGCATGCGGGCGGCGAGGCGGGCGAGTTCCTCGTCGGTGCCGCGGCGGCGGACCTCGTGGATGACGACGAGGCGTTCCGCGGTGCCCTGGGCGTCGGGGACGGTGAGGGCGGCGCCGAAGGTGTCGGTGAGCTCCTCGTGGTGCCGGCGCAGTTCGTGTTCGATGTCGTGCGGGTAGATGTTGCGTCCGCGGACGATCATCATTTCCTTGAGGCGGCCGGTGACGTACAGCTCGCCGCCGACGAGGGTGCCGAGGTCGCCGGTGCGCATCCAGCCGCCGGTGTCCTGGTCGTCGCCGGTGACGTACTGGTGGAAGGTGGCAACGGTTGCTTCGGTGTTGTGCCAGTAGCCGTCGACGACGGAGGGGCCGCGCAGCCAGATCTCGCCGACGGACCCGGAGGGCAGGGCGCGGCCGGTGACCGGGTCGACGATCCGGGCGTCGAGGTCGCGCGGCTCTCCGCAGCTGACCAGGGCGCGCCCGGTGCCGTCGGCGGCGGGCACCACGCGGCCCTGTTCCAGCTCGGTGGGGTCGCAGTGCAGGACGACGGGGATGCGGCCGGAGGTCGTCGAGATGAGCAGGGTGGATTCGGCCATGCCGTAGCAGGGGGTGCACTGTTCGAGGACGAGGCCGGTGGGGGCGAAGCGGGTGGCGAAGGCTTCCATGACGCTTGCCTTGACCGGTTCGGAGCCGCTGATCGTCTGCTCCCAGCGGGACAGGTCGAGGTCCTCGATGCCTTCGTCGGGGACGCGGGTGAGGCACAGCTCGAAGGCGAAGTTGGGTGCGGCGGACAGCCCGATGTCGAAGTGGTCGACCAGTTCCAGCCAGGCGCGGGGGCGGCGCAGGAAGGCCGTCGGGGTCATCAGGGCGATGCCGTGGCCGGCCAGCAGCGGGGTGAGGATGTGCCCCATGAGGCCCATGTCGTGGTAGTTGGGCAGCCAGCCGCCGTAGCGCTGTCCCTCGCGGACCGGGAGGTAGGTGTCGATGTTCCCGGCGTTGACGAGGAGGTTGCGGTGGGTGGTGACGCTGCCCTTGGGGTCGCTGGTGGAGCCGGAGGTGTACTGGAGGAGGGCCAGGTCGTCCGGGGCGGCCGCGTGGGGGGTGAAGGGGGTGGCCAGGGGGGCCGGGTCGACGTCCGGGACGAGTACGGGGACGTCGAGGTTCTCGGCCTCGGCCCAGGCACTGACCTCGGCGTGCTCGTCGGGGGAGGTGAGGACGCAGCTCACCGCGGCGTCGCGGGCGATGCCGCGCACTCGGCGCTGGTCCTGCTGGTAGCGGCCGGGCATGGAGGAGGGCACGGGGACCAGGCCGGCGTAGAAGCAGCCGAGGAGGGAGACGACGAACTCCGCTGAGTTGGGGTGCAGGAGCAGCACCCGGTCGCCGGTGCGGCAGCTGCTGAGCAGCCTGCTCGCGCAGACGCGGGCCGCCCGGTCCAGCTGTTCGTGGGTCACCCACTGGGCGGAGGCGGGGTCGGAGGGGTCCCTTACGATCGCGAGGACTTTGTAGTCGCCGCGGGTACGGGCGTTCTCGGTGAGGATCTCGACGACGTTCGAGGCGCCGGACAGGTCAGCCATGCTGCGCGTACTCCTGTGTCGTGGGTCGGGCCCGGACCGCGGGGCCCGGGTCGCCGGGTCCTTGTCGCCGGGTCAGGCCTGGTGGGGTCAGACCTGGTGGGTGACGTGGCGCCGGGTGGGGAGCCAGGGGGCGAGCACGTCGAGGACGGCCTGCTCGTCGGTGAGGTAGAAGTGGCCGCCGGTCAGGGCCCGGGTGCCGAAGGTGCCGCTCGTGCAGTCGCGCCAGCGGTGCAGTTCCTCGGGGCTGACGTCGGGGTCCGTGGTGCCGCCGAGGGCGAGCAGCGGGGCGCCGACGGGTACGGGGGTGGTCCTGCGGTAGCGGGCGACGACCCCGAAGTCGGCCCGGATGGGCGGCAGGACCAGGTCGAGCAGCTCGGGGGCGGCCAGCAGGTCGTCGAAGGAGTCGTTCAGGCTGCGGAGTTCCTCGATGAGTGCGGCGTCGTCGAGTTCGTGCCGGTCGTGCTCCTCCCGGTGGTGGGGGGCGCGCGAGCCGGAGACGGCGAGGAGGTCGACGACCCGGCCGTGGCGGCGCTCGAGTTCGAGGGTCACCTCGTAGGCGACGAGAGCGCCCATGCTGTGGCCGAACAGGGCCAGTGGTTCGCCGAGGAAGGGTTCCAGCGCGTCGGCGACCGGGCCCACCAGGTCGTCCATGCTGGTGGGGGTGGGCTCGCCGAGCCGGTCCTGGCGGCCGGGGTACTGCACGGCGTGCACTTCGACGTCGGCCGGCAGGCCGGCGGGCCAGGTCCGGTAGGCGTGTGCGGTGCCTCCCGCGTGCGGGGCGCACACGAGCCGGCACCGGGGCCGGGGCACCTGGCGGAACGGCCTGAGCCACCGTGACTGCGTACGCAGGTCCGGAATCGTCACTGTCATCGCCTCCCATCGCGCTTGCGCCGACCAGCAGAGTCAGTGGCGCTATCCGCGCTCTATAAGCGACGGGGGCGGGGGGTGGTGCGTCCCGGTTTCGGCGAGGTTGCCCCGGGGGGGGCACGGGGGGCGGGGGTACGGGGACGGGGGTGTGGCGAGGGTACGGGTACGGGGACGGGAGTGTGGCGGGGGTACGGGGACTGGAGTGTGGCGGGGGTACGGGGACTGGAGTGTGGCGGGGGGCGTACGGGGTGGGGGTGTGCCGGGGGCGGGCGGGGAGGCGGCCCCGGGGGATGTGCGAGGGCGGGTGGGGGCGGGTCCGGGGTACCGGCGGAAGCGGGCCCGCGGGGGCTTCGGGGGCGGGGCCCCGGGTGCAGGGGTGCCACCGGGGGCGGGCGGGGAGGCGGCCCCGGCCGAGGTGGCTCCGAGGTGCAACCGGCTGCGACCACAGAGGGGCCGGCGGAAGCAGGCCGCGGGGCTTCGGGGGGGCGGGCGCAGGGGTGCCACCGGGAGCGGGCCAAAGAGCCTCCGGGGCCGGGCGTGACGGAAGGCGGCCCCGGGGGTTTCCCCGGGGCCGCCTTCGCCGTTTCCCTGCCCGCTGTGGTCGTTCGGTGTTTTCGCCTCCTTCCTCTTCCTCCGTACTCGGGCGGGCTCCGGTGACTTCCCTAGTGGCTAGCGGGACTTCTTCAGCGTCTTGCCGGTGACCATCACCCCCGCCAGGACTGCTGCGGCCAGGGTGCCGAGGACCGCGGTGGTGATGGCGCCGTTGTTGAGGTGCAGGCCGACGTCGGAGGAGGTGGCCTGGGAGAGGCCGGAGGCCATTCCGGCCAGCGGGGGCAGCGTCACCAGGATGCCGAGTCCGGCGCCGACGCCGACCAGCATCGCGGTCTCGCCGGCGGCCAGCTTGAGCAGCTGGCGGACGGTGCCGCCGGCGGCCTTCATGACCGCGAAGTCGCGGCGGCGGCCGTGGGCTGCCATGGCCATGCTGTTGGCGACGGCGATGACGCTGTAGCCGACGGCGATGGCGATGAGCATGGCGGCCAGGCTGTCGGTGAGCTTGGCGTCGGTGTTGTAGTCGTCGAGGGCGTACTGCAGGGCGTCGTGGACGGCGGTGCCGGGAACCGCGGCGGAGGCCTTGTGTCCGGCGGGGACGAAGATGTCGTCGGTGAGGGCGGCCGGGTCGTGGGCCCGGACCAGGTCACGGGCGACCACGAAGTCACCGCGGGCCGGGTCGTCGGGCAGGACCTTGCTGACCTTCAGGGTGACGGTGGTGCCGTCGGCGAACCGGACCGGGGTGTTCTGACCTTCCTCGAGGCCCAGTTCGGTGGCGGTGCGCCGGCCGAGGACGGCCTCGCCGGGCTTGTTCCACTTGGCGTCGCGGGTGCCGAGTACGTCCAGGACGGTGTGCTTCTCGCCGATGTAGGCGCGGGTGGGGAGGGATGCCTTGCCGACCGGGTTGGCGGCGACGGCCTCGTCGGTGTTTCCGGGGGTGCCGTCGGAGGTGACGATGGTCTGTCCTGCGACCTTGAGTGCCTCCCCGGCGGGGTAGGCGACGCGCATCGTCTCGACCGCTCCGCTGAGCAGGACGGCGAAGCCGACGGCTGCGATGACGGGGGCGACCAGGGAGGCGGCGCGGCGGGAGTTGGCGGTGAACTCGGAGCGGACCAGGACGGGACCGGCGGTGCCTCGCTTCTGGAAGGGGGCGGTCAGGAAGCGGCCGATGGGGCCGACGAGTGCGGGGGACAGCAGGGCCGCGGCGACGATGAGCGTCATGGTCGCGAAGAGCGCCATGCTGATGCGGCTGTCGGCGCCGGTGGTGGCGGTGGCGATGGCGAGTACGGCGCCAAGGCCGAGGACGGACAGGCCGGCGATCCAGCGGCCGCGCCCCATCCCGTTGTTGGCGGAGCGGCTGTCGAGCAGGGCCTCGATCGGGGCGACCTTGGCGGCCTTGCGGCCGGCGGCCCAGGCTCCGATGACGCTGACGCCGATGCCGACCGTGGAGGCGGCGAGCAGCGGCCAGGCGGCCACGGAGACCTCCATGCCGGGCGGGGTGACGTCGAGCCCCTTGAGGATGTTGCGCAGGAGCGGGGCGGCGGCGATGCCGGCCAGGCAGCCGACGATCGAGCCGAGCAGGCCGATCACGGCGGCCTCGCCGAGGATCATGCGGCGGATCTGGCTGGGTGCGGCGCCGATGGTGCGCAGCAGGCCGATCTCCCGGCGGCGCATGCCGGTCGACAGGACCAGCATGGAGGCGACGACGAAGACGGTGGTGAACAGGCCGAGGGCGGCCATGGCACCGATGAGCTGGACGCCGAGGTTGCGCTTGTGCTCGACGTACTGGGGCTGGAGTTCGGAGCGGGCTTCGCCGGCCAGGACGTTGCCCTTGTCGCCGAGTGCCTGCTGTGCGCCGGAGGCGATGGCCGCGGCGGACGCTCCCTTGTCCGCGATCAGGGCGAGGGAGCTGACGCCGGGCTGCTGCTGGGCGGCGAAGGCGTCGCTGAAGTAGTAGCCGGGGCCGTCGACGGTGCCGGAGACGGTGAACTGCTTGCGGCCCTCGGTGATGTTGACGGTGAGCTTGCTGCCCGCTGCCACGCCCAGGGCGCGGTCGACCACGACCTCGTCGTTCCCGCTGGGGGCCCGGCCGGAGACGAGCGAGTAGGGCGCCATTTGCGCGCTGCCCCAGCCGTGTCCCGCTTCCGCGGCGCCCTCGTCGGTGACGGGCTTGTCGCCCTTCAGGGCCTGGGCGTAGAAGGAGCGGTCCACCACGACGGCGGCGACTCCGGGGACGGCGTCGAGCTTGGCCTGGAGCGGGGCGGCTTCGGCCGGGCTCCACGGCATCCGGTCCTCGGGGCTGCCTTCCTGGTCGAGTGCCTGGTGGGGCAAGGCCAGTGCGGTGGTGGCGGTGTAGCGGTCCTGGACGGTGGGGCGGGAGGAGTCGTAGATGACGAGGGTGGTGGTGATGAGGGCCACGCCGACCATGACGGCGAGGAAGGCTCCGAGGAAGCTGGACCAGCGTTCGCGTACGTTCGCGATGATCAACATCACGCCTCCAGCCGGGCCATGTGAGCGGCGATCGCAGCGGCGTTGTTGCTCTGCGGGTCCCTGTTCAGCGGGATGCGGTCGGCGATCCGGCCGTCCTTGATGAAGACGACGACGTCGGCCACGGAGGCCGCCACCGGGTCGTGGGTGACCATCAGGGTGGTCTGTCCTTCCCGGTCGACCAGCATGCGCATCATCCGCAGTACTTCCTTGGAGGTGACGGTGTCCAGGGCGCCGGTGGGCTCGTCGGCGAAGAGGACGTCGGGGCGGGTGACCAGGGCCCGGGCGAGGGCCACGCGCTGCTGCTGGCCGCCGGAGAGCTGGCTGGGCCGGTGGGCGGCGCGGTCGGCCAGGCCGACCGAGGCGAGTGCGTTCGCGACCTGTTCCGGGTTGACCTTGCGGCCGGCGAAGCGGGAGGGCAGTTCCACGTTCTGGGCCGCGGTGAGCGACTCGACGAGGTTGAAGGCCTGGAAGACGAAGCCGATGTGCTTGCGGCGGAGCTCGGTGCGCTGCTTCTCGTTCTGCTTGCCGATGTCGACGCCCGCGAGAACAATCTGTCCGTCGGTCGGCTGCTCCAGTCCGGCCGCGCACTGCAGCAGGGTGGACTTCCCGGAGCCGGAGGGGCCCATGATCGCGGTGAAGGTGCCGCGGGGGAAGCCGATGGAGATGCTGTCCAGTGCGGTGACCGCGTGGTCGCCGGTGCCGTGGACCTTGCGCACGCCGTGGAGTTCGACCGCGTCCTGTACGGAGGTTTGCCTCGTTGTCGTCATGCATTGATCTCACCGCACGAGGGGGGGTCGGGGCACTGACCCGCTCTCTACTTCCGGGGTAGTGCCAGCACTACCCCGGTCGGCCGAACTGCCGGGCTACGGTGGCCACATGCGTCCCACAACGGCCTGGCAGGCCATGGCTCAGCGTCCCATGAGCTTTCTGACATCGAGCTGGCCCTGGCGCTCCCTGGCCTACTTGAGCAGCGGTGTTCTGGTCGGCACGGCAGCGGTGGTGATCTTCGCCGTCGGTCTGGCCGGCGGGCTGGCGCTGCTGCTGGTGCTGATCGGGATCGCCCCTCTGGTGGGGCTGGTGATGGCCTCCACGGTGGTGGCGAGGCTGGAGCGGCAGCGGCTGCGGCTGGTGGACCTGGACCGGCTGCCGGACCCGCACCGGCGTCCGAACGAGCCGGGCACCAGGGCGTGGGTGGCGACCCGGATCAAGGAGCAGGTGACCTGGCGGGAGCTGGTGTTCACGCTGATCTCGTCGGCGGGGCTGTGGTGGGTGGACCTGATGGTGCTGCTCTTCTGCTTCGGGCTGCCGGCCGTCTTCCTCAGTTCCCTGGACAGCGAGACCTGGCCCTGGGCGATCTTCGCGGCGGTGGTGCTGCTCGCCTCGCCGTACACGGTGACCTCGTGGGCGGGGGCGCGGGCGGCGATGGCGCGCACCTTCCTGGCCCCGCGCGACCGGGAGCTCGGCGAGGAGCTGCGCGAGGTGCGTGCCTCGCAGGTGCGGCTGCTGGACTCCTTCGACGCGGAGCGGGTGCGGATCGAACGCGATCTGCACGACGGTGCGCAGCAGCACCTGGTGTCCCTGGGCATGACGCTGGGGATGCTGCGCCTGGACACGCCGCCGGGCTCCCCGCAGGCGGAGCTGCTCTCCCAGGCGGAGTCCCAGCTCTCCACCGCCCACCAGGAGTTGCGGGCGCTGATCAGGGGGCTCAATCCCCCGGTGCTGGCCGATCACGGGCTGGTGGCGGCGATCGAGGACTACGCCGCCCGGTTCCCGATCCCGGTCGAGGTGGACCTCCGGCTGCCCGAGGGGCTGCCGAGGAAGGTGGAGACGACCATGTACTACCTCCTCAACGAGGCGATGACGAATATCGCCAAACACAGCGGAGCCGCGAAAGCGGAGGTGCGCGGTCGATACCATGCGGATCTGTTGATCTTCGACATCACGGACGACGGCCACGGCGGCGTCGACACGGAAGCGGGCAGCGGGGTGACCGGGCTGGCCGACCGGGTCAAGGCGCTCGACGGGCGCATGCGGGTGTCGAGTCCGGTCGGTGGTCCCACCCTTTTGCATGTGGAGGTTCCGTGTCGCTACGCCTGATCGTGGCAGAGGACGCTGTGTTGTTGCGCGAAGGCCTGGTCGGGCTGTTGCAGCGGGTCGGGCACGAGGTGGTGGCGGCGGTCGGTGACGCCGACGCGCTGGTGGCCGCGGTGCGCGCCGAGCGGCCCGACCTGATCGTCACCGACGTACGGATGCCGCCGACGCTGAGCGACGACGGGCTGAAGGCGGCGGTCCAACTCCGGGAGGAGTTCCCCGGGTTGCCGGTGCTGGTGCTCTCCCAGTACGTGGAACGCTCGTACGCGCTGGGCCTGTTGGACTCCGGCGGCGGGGCGGGGGTGGGCTATCTGCTCAAGGAGCGGGTGGCCGCGGTGGCCGATTTCACGGCTGCCATCGACCGGATCGCCCTCGGCGGGACGGTGGTGGACCCGGAGGTGATCCAACAGCTCGTACGGCTGCGGAAGGACCCGCTGGAGGGGCTGAGCCCCCGGGAGCGCGAGGTGCTCGCGCTGATCGCCCAGGGCCGCACCAACTCCGCGATCGCGGGCGAGCTGTTCATCAGCGACGCGGCGGTGAACAAGCACATCGGCAACATCTTCGCGAAGCTGGATCTGCCGGTGGCCACCGAGGGGCACCGGCGGGTGCTGGCGGTGCTCGCCTTCCTGCGGTCGTGAGGAAACCCCCGTCCTCCCGGGGAAGGGGGAGGACGGGGGCACGGTGCGGGGCCCGGCGGACCGGGCTGGGGGGCGGCAGGTCAGTCGGACATGGCCACCAGGATGCGGCGGGCGCCTTCGAAGGGGCGGCGGCCGTGGCCGGTGAGCACGTTGTCGATCAGCAGGACGTCGCCGACGCGCCAGTCGACGTCGACGGCGAGCTCCAGGCCGCGGTCGCGGATCTGGGTGACGTACGCGTCGGGGATGGTGCTGCCGTCGGCGAAGGTGACGTACTGGGGGAACTCCTCGGGCGGGAGGATGTCGTACAGCTCCTTGGACGTCTCGTCGCCGAGGCCGGCCGGGTGCCACTGGTCGGCCTGGTTGAACCAGACCTCGGCGCCCGTCACCGGGTGCGTGGTGGTGGAGCGGCGGTGCTGGACGACCCGGATGCCGTCCGCGTTCCACTCCCACTCGGCCTGGGAGGCGGTCAGGAAGCGCTCCACCTCGGCCCGGTCGTCGGTCTCGAAGGTGTCCTGCCAGCTCTTGCCGAGGCCGTACCCGTCGTGCAGGTTCTGCACGTAGCGGATGCCGCCGGCGAACGCCTCGCGGACCTCGGCGTCCAGGGACTGAAGCCAGAGCGCGCCGTCGATGACCGGGGTGGCGCCTCCGGAGGCGGCGGCCGTCTCGCAGTAGAAGGCGAGCCTGGCCGGCCAGCGGTGGGCGTAGTTCAGCTCGTTGTGCATGGAGATGGTGAAGCGCTGCGGGTACTCGGTGGAGGTGTAGAGGTTGCCGCGCACCCGGGTGCGCGGGGAGTTTCCGTGCACGTACGGCAGCCGGTTGGGCAGCAGCCGGTCGAGGACGGGCTCGATGGACTCGGGCGTGACGCCGAAGCCGCGGAAGACGAGCGCCTTGTGCTCGGTCAGCAGGTCGGTGAGCCCCTGCGCGCCGAGCTCGGTCAGGTGGTCTGCCAGGTCGCGGCCCTGGGCCTCGGCACCGGTGATCTCGCGCGGGGACCAGGTCCGGTCCGCCCGCAGGGTCGTGCTCATGACGTCTCCTGTCTCGTCGTCCGACTCAGCCGAGCCGTGTGACTTACGTGGGTTGCGTGACGTGCGGGGCTTGCGTGACGTGCGGGGTCTGCGGGGCGCGCGTGCGGTACGGACCTCGCGTGGCGTACGGGGTCGGGCGGCTCAGCGGGACACGATCTCGTTGAGCTTTCCGAGCTTCTCGATGCCTTCGAGGACGGCCCGGGGGTCGACTCCGAAGTCCACCAGGCAGCCGATCTCGTCCACGCCCAGCGACCGGACGTGGGGCAGCAGTTCGGCGGCGCGCTCGACACTGCCGAAGAGGCCGCCGGTCTCGAAGTAGCGGTCGAAGGCGCGGGCCGCGAGGTAGTCCATGTCCGCGGCGTTCATCTCGGAGAGGTCGGTCTCCTTGCCGGTGAAGGACTTGGCGGTGAGGTTGGCGGAGCTCTTCAGGTAGTTGGTGAAGGGCTCGCGGACCTGCTCGCGGACCTGCTCCAGGTCGTCACCGAGCAGGGTGTGCAGCATCAGGACGACGTGGCCGCCCCAGCCGTCGTGCTCCTCGGCGGCCACCCTGCGGTACTCGGCGATCTTTCCGGCCACTTCCTCCAGGGACTGGCCCAGCAGGTGGGTGAGGATCCCGGCGCGCATCCGGGCGGCGGCCCGGAAGGTGTCCACGCCGCCGGCCGAGGTCAGCCAGATCGGCAGCTCGCTCTGGACGGCGGGCGGATAGGCCTTGATCTCGACCGGGCGGCCGAGGCCGTCGGTGGTGGCGAGGGACTCGCCGCGCCACAGCCTGCGTACTTCCTCCGCCGTCTCGCGCACCAGGGTGCGGCGCTCGGCGTGGTTCTCCGGGCGCAGGGCGAAGTCCACGGTGTTCCAGCCGGACGCGAAGGCGACACCGGCCCGGCCGCCCGAGAGGTTGTCCACCACCGACCACTCCTCGGCGATCCTCGCCGGGTGGTGCAGCGGGGCGACGACGCTGCCCGCGCGGATGCCCACCCGCTGGGTGGACATGGCCAGGGCCGCGCCGAGCACCGCCGGGTTGGGGTAGGCCCCGCCGAAGGGGTCGAAGTGGCGCTCCGGCGTCCATACGGCGGCGAGCCCGGACCGGTCGGCCAGCTTCGCCCCCTCGATCAGCAGTTCGTAGCGGCCGGCTTGGCCGGGCGCGGTGGAGTCGTGCGCGAAGTAGAAGAGGCTGAGGTCCATGGACGGTCCTTCGGGTGGTCCGGGTGGATGGAGTACGGGCGGGGGCGGTGGTTCAGGGCGTGGGGGCCTTCTCGGGCTCGGGCTCGGGGGCCGGGGCCGGGCCCGGGTCCGGCTCCGGCTCCGGCTCCGGTTCCGGGTCCGGGTCCGGGTCCGGTTCCGGGGTGCTGCTGCGGGCGCGGCGTACGGCCGGCACCAGGGCTGCGGTCACGGCGAGCAGCGCCATGGCGGCGGCGGCGGCCAGGAGCGAGCGGAAGCCGCCCCATTCGGCGAGAAGGCTGCCCGCGCCGAACGCGCCGGCCGTGGTGCCGGCGGCGGTGACGAGTCCGGCCAGTGCCGCGACGCGGCCCTGGAGCTGTTCGGGGGTGGTGGTCATCTGGAACACGGCGGTGGCCACTCCGAAGACCGCCCCGACCGTGTTCATGACGCCGAACAGCGCGCCCAGGACGACCGGTTCGCTCGTCCAGGCCATGCCGGTCATCAGCACGGCCCACAGGGCCAGGCCGCCGATCAGCAGGACGGGCAGCGGGAACCGTGCCATCCACCAGCGGGCGCAGAGCGCGCCGAGCACGCCGCCGCATCCGCTGATGCCGAGCACCAGGCCCACCGTGGACTCCGGGTGGCCCTGTTCCTTGACGAGGATCACGACGAGGGCGAGCGAGACCACCTGGAGGAGTACGGCGGCCAGGGTGACGACGGGCAGCAGCGCGCGCAGCACGTGCTGGCCGCGCAGCCACCGCAGGGCGTCCGCGAGGTCGTCACGGATGCGGCGGTGCTCCGCCCTGGCCTTCGGCCGGAAGTCGGCCCGGATGAACCGGAGTCCGACGGCCGCGGACAGGGCGCCGACGGCGGCGCCGGCGTAGGGGCTCCAGCGCGCCCAGGTGAACAGCACGGTGCCTGCCGGGCCGCCGAGCAGGCCGGCGACCCGGACGCGGGCCTCGTTCTGGGAGAGCGCGGTGGTGAGCTGGGCCGCCGGGACGAGGGTACGGATCGCGGCCCGTTCGGCGAGGTGGGCGACGATGGACAGGGAGACGTCGACGGCGATCAGGGCGAGGAGCGGGCCGAGGGCGAGCGCGTCGAGGAGGACGGTCACGGCCACCGTGCCCAGCGCCAGCGTCCGGCCGACGGCGCACACGCGCATCACGGTGCGCCGGTTCCAGCGGTCGACCAGAACTCCGGCGGGCAGCTGTACGACGGCGAAGGGGAGCACCGCCGCTGCGGAGGCCAGGCCGACGGCCCGGACCGACCCGCCGGAGATCTGGAGCGCGAGCAACGGGTAGCAGACGCCGCTCATGCGGGCGCCGAAGAACTGCAGCCAGTTGCCCGTCCACAACAGGAGGAAGTCGCGGTTGCGGCGCAGGGGGGGCGCCGCAGCCGTGCTCTCGTCCGTTGTGGTCATGCGCCGAGCCTGGGCGCGGCCTCTACGGTGTTTCTACGTACGGTCGGGCCCTCGGGGGCGGCGGTGTCGAGGGCTGCCAGCCGTGCGGCGAGCAGCCTGCCGACCTGGGCGAGCGGGCCGGGCCTGGTCATCAGACCCTCGTGGTCGGAGTCGACCGAGTGGTTGTCGACCACTCCGCCCACGTGGGGTTCCCAGGCCCGGTGGCCGCGTTCCAGGGCGAGTGCCCCGCGGTCGCGCTCGGCGGTGACGAACAGGACGTCGCCGCTGAAGTGGCCCGGGGTGTGCGACCACATGAGCTGGGTGTTGTTGACGTAGACGTCCTTCATGGCGAGGATCTCGTGCGCCTCGAACCGGGCCATCACCTTGTTCTCGCGGGCCAGGAAGGCCCGGTAGCGGTCGATGGGGAAGGTCTCGGCGGTGAGTTCGCTCTCGTGGAAGTCGAAGCCGATCGCCCGCAGGTTGTGGGCGACGATGGTGGCCTCGCCAGGGGGCTGGGAGCCGACGGCGTCGGCGACCGGGTAGGCGTCGAGGATGGCCAGCAGCTCCACCTGCTCGCCGCGGCGCTCCAGTTCGGCGGCGACGGCGTGGGCGACGGTGCCGCCGACCGACCAGCCGAGCAGCCGGTAGGGGCCCTGGGGGCGCGCCAGGCGGATCTGGTCGGCGTAGTCGACGGCCATCTCCTCGATCGAGGCGGGCAGGACGTCGTTGCCGTCGGTGCCGCGGGCCTGGAGCCCGTACAGCGGGTACTGGGGGCCCAGGTGCGTGAGCAGTCCCAGGTAGCACCAGCTGAGTCCGGCGGCGGGGTGGACGCAGAACAGCGGGGTGCCCTCGCCCGACGCGCGCAGCGGTACCAGGACTCCGTGCCCGTCCTGGGCGTCGTCGGGGTCGAGCGCGGTGAGGAGTTCGGCGGGGGTGGGGGCCTGGAAGAGCCGGCGCAGCGGCACCTCGACGCCCAGGACGGCGGTGACCCGCCCGACCAGCCGGGTGGCCAGCAGGGAGTGTCCGCCGCACTCGAAGAAGTTGTCGTCGAGGCCGACCCTGGCGAGGCCGAGCACCTCGGCGAACAGGCCGCACATGAGTTCTTCGCGCGGGGTGGTCGGCGGGCGGCCGGCGGTCCTGGCGGTGAAGTCGGGGGCCGGGAGCGCCTTGCGGTCGACCTTGCCGTTGGGGGTGAGCGGGAGGGCGTCCAGGGTGACGACGGCCGCGGGCACCATGTGTGCGGGCAGCCGCTCCTTGAGGCGCTCGCGCAGGGTGGCGCCCAGTGCGGCCTCGCCGCGCCAGCGGGCGGGGTCGTTGGCGTGCGGGCGGCCGTCGGGGACCGTCCGGTGCAGCCCGGTCAGTGCGAGCCCGTCGGCGGTGCCGGGGGCGCTCCCGCGGGCGGTGTCGGCGCCGGTGGTGCCGTGCGGGTGGTCCGCGCCGTGCGGGTGGGGGGCGACGTGCGGGTGGGTGGCGACGAAGACCGCGTCGAGTGCGCCCGCCTCGTCGTCGGCGTCCGCGCCCGCCCAGGTGAGGGCCACCCGGTAGCCGGTGCGCCCGCCGAGCGCGTGCAGTTCCTCGGGGTCGAGGGGTGCGGCGGCGGGGGCGGGGTCCTGGCCGAACAGGGTGCGGACGGCTTCGGCCTCGGCGAGCACCCGGCGGTTGGGGATGCCGGTGACGCGCAGCAGGCGGGGGGCGGTCCCGGTCAGGTGGGCGGCCAGGTCCTCGATGCCGGTGAGCTGTTCGCCCCAGGCCAGGGCGGGGGCGTCGGTGACGTCCTGGGCGGCGGTGGTGGAGGTGTGCAGGACGACGTCGTAGCGGTGGCGGGTGAGTTCGTTGTGGTGGGTGCCGCGCCGGATCCGCAGGTCCACGCCGGCCAGGGCGGGCAGGGTGTCGCGCAGTGCGGTGAACCATTCGGGGGCGAGCAGCAGTTCCTTCTCGCGGCTCGCGGTGCGCTCGGTCTCGGCGCGCAGCTGGTCGGTGTCGGCCGTCCGCCGGTCCGCCGGGTCCTGGCCCTGGAGGGCCACGGCGGCGCGCAGGGCGCGCAGGGTGCGCAGGTTGCGGACGTCGCCGACGAAGACGGTGCCGCCGGGGGCCAGCAGTGCGCTCACCTTGGTCAGGACCTCGGTGAGGTAGTCGGCGCTCGGGAAGTACTGGACGACCGAGTTGAGGACGACGGTGTCGAAGGTGCCGGGGGGCAGGCCCTCGGTGTCGTGGGCGGCCTGGGTGGTGAGGGTGACCCGGCCGGCGAGGTCGGGGCGTGCGGCGACTTCGCGGCGGAGCCGTTCGACGACGGCGCCCGAGAGGTCGGTGCCCCAGTAGCTCTCGCAGTGCGGGGCCACGTGGGCGAGGATCAGGCCGGTGCCCGCGCCGATCTCCAGCACCCGGCGGGGTTGGCCGGCGAGGATCCGCTCGACGGTGCCGGCCCTCCATTCGCGCATCTCCGCCAGCGGGATCGGGTCGCCGGTGTAGGTGCTGCGCCAGATGCCGAAGTCCTCGCCGAAGGTGTCGGCGCCGCTCGCGTCGTAGAGGGCGTCGTAGGCGGCCTCCCACTCCTGGACCTGGCGGGCCTCCTGCTCGGTGTCGCGGCCGGTGTCCCGGTCGGGGACGGCGTAGGCGACGAGCCGTTTGTCGCCCGGGGTGTCCTCGCGGGCGACGACGACCGCCTGGGCGACCTCCTGGTGGGCGGTCAGGGCGGACTCGATCTCGCCGAGTTCGATGCGGAAGCCGCGCACCTTGACCTGGTGGTCGGTGCGGCCGATGTATTCGAGGATGCCGTCCGGGGTCCAGCGGACCAGGTCGCCGGTGCGGTACATGCGGGTGCCCGGGGGGCCGAAGGGGTCGGCGGTGAAGCGTTCGGCGCTCAGGCCGGGGCGGCGGAGGTAGCCGCGGGCCACTCCGGTGCCCGCGATGTAGAGCTCGCCCGCCTCGCCGGGGGCGACCGGGCGCAGTCCGCCGTCCAGGACGTACACCTGGGTGTTGTCCAGGGGGCGGCCGATGGGGGGCCGTTCGCAGGTGTCGGCGGTGAGGACGGCCGCGGTGGACCAGATGGTGGTCTCGGTGGGGCCGTAGACGTTGGTGAGGCTGCCGCCCAGGTCGTGCAGGGCGCGGCCGAGGGGGCCGGGGAGGGCTTCGCCGCCGACGAGCTTGGTGAGCCCGTGCAGGGCCTCGGGGCGGGCGGTCACCAGGCCCTGCCAGGTGGTCGGGGTGGCCTGCAGGACGGTGGCGCCGGACTCCTCGACGAGCCGGGCGAGCGCGAGGGGGTCCTTGACGGTTTCGCGGGCGGCCAGGACGAGCTGGGCGCCGTGGGCGAGCGGGGTCCACAGTTCCAGGTTGGAGATGTCGAAGCCGATGGTGGTGACGGCGAGCAGCCGGTCGTCGGCGGTCAGCGAGAGGTGGTCGCGCATGGCGGTGAGCAGGTTGAGCAGGTTGCCGTGGCCGACGACGACGCCCTTGGGGCGGCCGGTGGAGCCTGAGGTGTAGATGACGTAGGCGGGGTGTTCGGGGTGGGGCGGGGCGAGGGCGCGGACCTGTGCCAGTTCGGTGTCGGTGACCTCATCGAGGGCGCGTGCGGTCGCCGGGTCGTCGAGGACCAGGCGCGGGACCTCGGGGGCGGTGGAGGCGGGCAGGGCGGCGGCGGTCTCCTGGTCGGTGAGCAGGAGTACGGGTGCGGCGTCGGCGAGCATGTAGGCGACGCGGTCGGCCGGGTACTCGGGGTCGATCGGCACGTACGCCGCACCGGTCTTGAGGACGGCCAGCAGGGCGGTGACCATCCCGGCGGTCCTGGGCAGCGCCACGGCCACCAGGTCCTCGGCGCCGACGCCGCGGGCGGCCAGGGCGTGGGCGAGCCGGTCGGAGCGGGTGTCGAGGGTGCGGTAGTCGAGGGTGCTGTCCTCGAAGGTGAGGGCGGGGGCGCCGGGGGTGCGGGCGGCCTGTGCCCGGAACAGTGCGGGCAGGTGGCCGGCCGGCAGGGTGCGGGCGGTGTCGTTCCACTGCACCAGCAGCCGGTCGCGGTCGGCGGCGGGCAGGCTGTCGAGGGAGCCGACGGGGGCGTGCGGGCGGGCCGCGGCGGCGGTCAGGACGGCGACCAGGCGGTCCGCCAGGGCGCGTGCGGTGGACCGGTCGAAGAGGTCGCCCGCGTATTCCAGTACGCCGGCGATCCCGGTGGGTGCGCCGTCGGCGGGCGGCCTCTCGCCGAGCCGGAACATCAGGTCGAAGCGGGCGACTCCGGTGCCGACTCCCTGGCCGGATGCGGCCAGTTCGGGCATCCCGGCGGCCCCGGCCGCCTCCGCGGTGCCGCGGGCGGCGACGTTGTCGAAGGTCAGCATGGTCTGGAAGAGGGGGTGGCGGGCCATCGAGCGGGCCGGGTTGAGGACGTCCACGAGCCGCTCGAAGGGCACGTCCTGGTGGGCGTACGCGGTGAGGTCGGTTTCGCGCACCCGGTCCAGGAGGGCGGCGAAGCTCATCTCGGCCCGTACTTCGGTGCGCAGGACGAGGGTGTTGGCGAAGAAGCCGACCAGGTCCTCCAGGGCCTCGTCGGTGCGGCCCGCGATGGGGGTGCCGATGGGGATGTCCTCGGTGCCGCTGAGCTTGGCGAGCAGGGTCGCCAGGGCGGCCTGCACCACCATGAAGAGGCTGGCGTGGTGTTCCTGGGCGAGCGCGGCCAGCCGGGCGTGGGTGGCGGCCGGGATCTCGACGTCCAGGGTGTCTCCGCGGTAGGAGGCGACGGCGGGGCGGGGCCGGTCGGTGGGCAGGTCCAGTTCTTCGGGCAGGTCGGACAGCGCCTGTTTCCAGTGGGCGAGCTGGCGGGAGGCGAGGCTGCCCGGGTCGTCCTCGGAGCCGAGCAGTTCGCGCTGCCACAGGGTGTAGTCGGCGTAACTCACGGGCAGCGGCGTCCAGGCGGGGGCCCCGCCTGCGCAGCGGGCCGCGTAGGCGCCTGTGAGGTCGCGGACCAGCAGCGGCATCGACCAGCCGTCGGTGGCGATGTGGTGGACCAGGAGCAGCAGGACGTGTTCCTTCGGCCCCACCTGGAACAGGGCGGCCCGCAGCGGGGGTTCGGCGCCGATGTCGAAGCCGTAGGTGGCTTCCTTCTCCAGCGCGCCGGCCAGTTCGGCCTCGGTGGTGCGGATCAGCGGGAGGCCGGGTCTGGCCGCCTCGGGGGCGAGGACGGTCTGGTAGGGGCCTTCGGCGTCCTCGGCGAAGACGGTGCGCAGGGTTTCGTGGCGGGCGGTGAGGTCGGCGAGGGCGGCGCGCAGGGCGTCGGTGTCCACGCTGCCGGTCAGCCGCAGGCCGGTGGGCACGTTGTAGGTGTGGCTGCGGCCCTCGAACCGGCCGAGGAACCACAGGCGCTGCTGGGCGGAGGAGAGCGGGATCCGCCCGGGGCGGGCCCCGGCGGCGAGGGGGGTGCGGGCGGGTCCGCCGTCGCCGAGGACGGCGGCGAGTCCGGCGACGGTGGGCGTCTCGAAGAACTGCCGGATGGTCAGTTCCTCGCCGAGGGTGCTGCGGATGCGGCCGGCGAGGCGGGTGGCGAGCAGGGAGTGGCCGCCGAGGGTGAAGAAGTCGTCGTCGAGGAAGACCCGGGGTACGCCGAGCACTTCGGCGAACAGCCCGCACAGCAGCTCCTCGTGGGGGGTGCGCGGGGCGCGTCCCTCCTCCTGGCCGGTGTAGTCGGGGGCGGGCAGGGCGGCCCTGTCCAGCTTGCCGCTGGGGTTGAGCGGCAGTGTGTCCAGGGCGACGAACGCGGAGGGCACCATGTGGGCGGGCAGGGCGGCGGCCAGGTGACCGCGCAGCAGGGCCCCTTCGAGGTCCTTGCCGGCGGCGGCCGGAACAGGGACCACGTACGCCACCAGGCGCTTGTCGCCGGGCCTGTCCTCGCGGACCACGACGGCGGTGCGGGCCACGTCCGGGTGGGCGCTCAGGACGGCCTCGATCTCGCCGGGCTCGATGCGGAATCCGCGCACCTTGACCTGGAAGTCGGTGCGGCCCAGGTAGTCGAGCTGCCCGTCGGCGCTCCAGCGGACCAGGTCGCCGGTGCGGTACATGCGGGTACCGGCGGGGCCGTGCGGGTCGGCGACGAAGCGCTCGGACGACAGGCCGGGGCGGTGGTGGTAGCCGCGGGCCAGGCCGGGTCCTGCGATGTAGAGCTCGCCGCGCACCCCGACGGGGACCGGGCGCAGTGCCGCGTCCAGGACGTAGAGGCGGGTGTTGCGCAGGGGTGCGCCGATCGGGGGTACGGAGGTGATCTCGTCGCGGGTGTACCAGGCGGAGGCGTAGACGGTGGCTTCGGTGGGGCCGTAGATGTTGGCGAACCTGCGGGCGCCGACGGCGCGCACGACGGCGTTCGCGTCGTGTGCGGAGACGCCTTCGCCGGCCAGGACGACCTCGCGGGCGGTGACCAGCCGGCCACCGTCCCCGACGATCTGGGCCATCGCCGAGGGCACGCCGCTGATCAGGCCGAACGAGCGTCCCGCGTGGGCGGGGTCGGCGAGTTCCAGGACGTCGCGCATCACTTCGACGGTGCCGCCGGACAGCAGGGGTCCGAACATCTCGAAGACGGAGACGTCGAAGTTGAGCGAGGTGGAGGCCACCACGTGGGCCATGCCTTCGGGGCCGAACTCCCCGGCCGCCCAGGCGGCCAGGTCGGCGACGTTCTCGTGCGGGACGAGGACGCCCTTGGGCAGGCCGGTGGAGCCCGAGGTGTAGATCGCGTAGGCGGCGTGCGCGGGCAGCAGGGGCGCGGTGCGGTCGCTGTCAGCGGGGTTGTGCGCGGACTGCCGGGAGAGCGCTGCCCGGGTGTCCTCCTCGTCCAGGACGAGGCGCTCGGGGCCCGTTCCCGGCAGCCGGGTCAGGGCGTCGGTGGAGGTGAGCAGCAGGCCGGGGGCGGAGTCGCCGAGGAGGTGGGTGATGCGGTCGGCCGGGTAGTCGGGGTCGACCGGGACGTAGGCGGCACCCGCCTTCAGGACGCCGAGGACGGCCACGAGGGTCAGTTCGGTGCGCGGCAGGGAGAGAGCGACGAAGTCCTCGGGGCCCGCGCCGCGCTCGGTGAGGAGGTGGGCCAGCCGGTTGGCCCGGGTGTTGAGTTCGGCGTAGGTCAGGGTGCGGTCCTTGAAGAGCACCGCGGGCGCGTCGGGGGTGCGGGCCACCTGGGCCTCGAAGAGGGCAGGCAGGGTCGCGCGGGGCATCTCGCGTGCGGTGTCGAGCCAGTCGCCGAGGATCTTCGCGCGCTCCTCGTCGTCGAGCAGGTCGACCTGGCCGAGCGGCAGTTCCGGGTTGCCGGCGACGGCTTCCAGGAGACGCAGGAGGCGTCGTACGAGGGTTTCGGCGGTGGCCTTGTCGAACAGGTCGAGGTTGTACTCGAGGTGGCCGGTCAGTCCGGCGGGGGTGCCGTTGTCGGTGCGGCCGTCGGCGACGGCGAGCAGCAGGTCGAACTGGGCGACGCCGGTGGTGACCTGGCTGCCGGTGACGGTCAGTCCCGGGAGCCTGCCCTCGCCGAGGGCCGCCCGCTGGTCGACGTTGTTGAAGGCCAGCATGGTCTGGAAGAGCGGGTGCCTGGCCATCGAGCGGACCGGGTTGAGCGCTTCCACGAGGCGCTCGAAGGGCACGTCCTGGTGGGCGTAGGCGGCCAGGTCGGTCTGCCGGACGCGGGCGAGGAGGTCGGTGAAGGTGGGGTCGCCGGAGACGTCGGTGCGCAGGACGAGGGTGTTGACGAAGAACCCGACGAGGTCTTCCAGGGCTTCGTCGCTGCGGCCGGCGATGGGCGTGCCGATGGGGATGTCGGTGGTGCCGCTGAGCTTGGCGAGCAGGGCGGCGAGGCCTGCCTGGACGACCATGAAGAGGCTGGCCTGGTGGTCGCGGGCCAGGGTCTCCAGGCGCTGGTGGAGTGCGGCCGGGACGGTGAGGGGCACGGTGTCGCCCCGGTAGGTTGCCTCGGCGGGACGGGGCCTGTCGGTGGGCAGGCCCAGTTCCTCCGGCAGTCCCGCGAGGGTCTCGCGCCAGTGGTCGAGCTGCTTCGACACGGGGCTGCCGGGGTCGTCCTCGGAGCCGAGGACCTCGCGCTGCCAGAGGGTGTAGTCGGCGTACTGGACGGGCAGCGGCGTCCAGGCGGGGGCTCCGCCTGCGCAGCGGGCCGCGTAGGCGCCTGTGAGGTCGCGGACCAGGACGGGGGTGGACCAGCCGCCGTCGCTCGCGATGTGGTGCACGAGCAGCATCAGGACGTGCTCGTCGGGGCCGAGCTCGAACAGGTGGGTGCGCAGGGGCGGTTCGGCCGCCAGGTCGAAGCCGGTGCGGGCGGCCCGCTGCAGTTCCCCGGTGAGGCGGCTCTCGTCGGTGCTGACGACCAGCGGCTCGGGTACGGCCCGCTCGGGGGCGAGGACGATCTGGTGGGGGCCCTCGGCGTCCTCGGCGAAGACGGTGCGCAGGGTCTCGTGGCGGGTGACGACGTCGGTGAGGGCGGCGCGCAGTGCCTCCCGGTCCAGGGAGCCGGACAGCCGCAGGGTGGTGGGGATGTTGTGGGCGGCGCTCGGGCCCTCCAGCATGCCCAGGAACCACAGGCGGCGCTGGGCGAACGAGACGGGGATGCGCTCCGGGCGGGGCCGCACCGCGGTGAGCGGGGTACGGGCCGCGTCGCCGGTGCCGATCAGGCCGGCCAGGCCGGCGACGGTCGGGGTCTCGAAGAGCTGCCGGACGGGGATCTCCACCCCGAAGGTGGAGCGGATCCGGGTCATCAGGCGCAGCGCGAGCAGGGAGTGGCCGCCGCGGGCGAAGAAGTCCTCGTCGACGCTGATCCGGGCGATGCCCAGGACCTCGGCGAACAGGCCGGACAGGATCTCCTCCTGCGGGGTGCGCGGGGCGCGGCCCGCGCTCTCCAGACCGTACGCGGGGGCGGGCAGGGCGGCGCGGTCCAGTTTGCCGTTGGGGGTGAGCGGCAGGGCGTCCAGGGTGACGAACGCGGAGGGCACCATGTACTCGGGAAGTGCGGCGCTCACGTGCTTGCGCAGCTGGGCGTGGTCGGCCGGGCGGCCGGGCGCCGGCACCGCGTAGGCCACCAGGCGCTTGTCGCCGGGGTGGTCCTCGCGGACGACGACGGCGCTGCGGGCGACGTCGGGGTGGTCGGCGAGGACCGTTTCGATCTCGCCGAGCTCGATGCGGAAGCCGCGGACCTTGACCTGGAAGTCGGTGCGTCCGATGTACTCCAGGCTGCCGTCGGCGCGCCTGCGCACGAGGTCGCCGGTGCGGTACATGCGGGTGCCGGCGGGGCCGTGCGGGTCGGCGACGAAGCGCTCCGCGGACAGGCCGGGGCGGTGGTGGTAGCCGCGGGCCAGGCCCGTGCCCGCGAGGTAGAGCTCGCCCGCGACTCCGGCGGGGACCGGGCGCAGTCCGGCGTCCAGGACGTACGCCCGGGTGTTGGCGACGGGGGCGCCGATGGACACTTCGCCGGTGGCGGGGACGGTGGCGGCCGTGGACCAGATGGTGGTCTCGGTCGGGCCGTAGAGGTTGGTGACCTGGCGGCCTTCGGCGGTGAGGGTGCGGGCGAGCTGGGCGGGCAGGGCTTCGCCGCCGACCAGGACGCGCAGTCCGGCGGGGAGGGGGCCGGCTTCGGTGAGCGCGTGCCACAGGCTCGGGGTGGCCTGCATGACGGTGGCTCCCGACTCCGTCAGGAGGCGGGCCAGTGCGGGGGCGTCGCGGACGGCGTCGCGGGAGGCGAGCACGACGGACGCGCCGTGCAGCAGGGGCAGGAAGAGTTCGAGTCCGGCGATGTCGAAGCCGACCGTGGTCACCGCGACCAGCCGGTCCGCGGGGGTCAGGGAGAACCGGTCCTGCATCGCGGTCAGGAAGTTGACCAGCGCCCCGCCGGGCACGGCCACCCCCTTCGGGCGGCCGGTGGAGCCCGACGTGTAGATCACGTACGCCACGTGGTCGGACGACCTGGCGGGCACCGCCACGTCGTCGGACGCATGGGCGCTCAGCTCGGCCTCGGCGAGGTCGGCTGCGGTCAGGGTCAGTACGGGGTCGGCGTCCGCAAGGATGTAGTCGATCCGCTCCTGCGGGAACTCCGGGTCCACCGGCACATAACCCGCACCGGACTTGAGCACCGCGAGCAGTGCCACCAGCAGGTCGACCGAGCGCGGCAGTACCACGGCCACCAGCCGCTCCGGGCCCGCCCCGCGCCCGGTGAGCCAGCGCGCCAGCCGGTTGGCCCGCGCGTTCAGCTCCCGGTAGGAGACCTCCACGCCACCGAAGACCACGGCGGGGGCGTCGGGGGTGCGGGCGGCCTGTGCCGCGAAGTGCTCGGGGAGCGAATCGCCCGCAATCGTACGGTCCGTGGCGTTCCAGGTCTCCAGCTCCCGGTGCCGCTCCTGCGCGGACAGCAGGTCCAGGCAGGCCACGGGGGTGTCGGGCGCGGTCACCACGGCGGCCAGCAGCCGGGCGAAGCGCTCGGCGATGTCCTGGGCGGTGGACCGGTCGAACAGGTCGGTGCTGTAGTTCAGGGCCCCGGTGAGGCCGTCGGGGGCACCGGCCTCGTCCTGGCGCTCCTCGAGGGTGAAGGAGAGGTCGAAGCGGGCGGTGCGGGTCTCGGCCGTGTGGCCCGAGACGGTCAGTCCGGGGAGTTGGGCGGCCGCGCTGCGGGCCTGCCGCTGGTCGTTGTCGTTCCAGGTCAGCAGGGTCTGGAAGAGGGGGTGGCGGGCCATCGCCCGGGGCGGGTTGAGGATCTCCACCAGGCGCTCGAAGGGCACGTCCTGGTGCTCGTAGGCGGCCAGGTCGGCGTCCCTGACGCGGGTGAGGAGCTCGCGGAAGGTGGGCGTGCCGGAGAGGTCGGTGCGCAGGACGAGGGTGTTGACGAAGTACCCGACGAGGTCTTCCAGAGCCTCGTCGGTGCGGCCCGCGATCGGGGTGCCGATCGGCACGTCCTGGGTGCCGCCCAGCTTGGACAGCAGGGCGGCCAGGGCGGCCTGGACGACCATGAACGGGCTGGCGCGGTGGGCGCGGGCCACTTCCAGGAGGGCCGTGTGGACGTCGGCCGGCACCGCGAAGGGCAGGGTCTCGCCCCGGTGCGAGGCGGTGGCGGGGCGGGCCCGGTCGGTGGGGAGGTCCAGCTCGTCGGGGAGGTCGGCCAGGGCGGCGCGCCAGTGCGCGAGCTGCTGGGAGATCACGCTCGTGGGGTCGTCCTCGGAGCCCAGGAGCTCCTGCTGCCAGACGGTGAAGTCGGAGTACTGGACCGGGAGTTCCTCCCAGCCGGGGGCGTGCCCGGCGTGCCGGGCGGCGTACGCGGTGAGCAGGTCGCGGACGAGTACGGGGACCGACCAGCCGTCGCCGGAGACGTGGTGCAGGAGCAGCAGCAGGACGTGCTCGCCGGCGCCGAGCGTGAACAGGGTGCAGCGGAGCGGGGTCTCGGCGAGCAGGTCGAACTCGTGCCGGGTGGCCGCTGCCAGGGCCGTCTCGAGCCCGGCCTCGTCGAGGTGCGTCTCGGGCAGGCCGGGAGCGGCCGCGGCGGCGTCCAGGACGACCTGCCGGGGGCCTTCGGGGCCCTCGGCGAAGACGGTGCGCAGGGTCTCGTGACGGGTGACGACGTCGGCGAGGGCGGCGCGCAGCGCCTCCCGGTCCAGCGAGCCGGTCAGCCGCAGGGCGGTGGGGATGTTGTAGATCGCGCTCGGGCCGTCCAGCTGGTTGAGGAACCACAGGCGGCGCTGCGAGAAGGACAGCGTGGTCACGAGTTCTCCTTGTTCCCGGTGTTACCGGTGTTGCCGGTGGTCCCGGTCCGGCGGCGGAGCGCGGGGCGGGTGGTGGTGGCCTTCGTCTGCGCGAGGCTCGCGGCCAGGGCGGCGACGGTGGGCTTCTCGAAGAAGCTCCGGAAGCTCATTTCCTTGCCGAGGGCGGAGCGGACCCGGGCGACCAGGCGGCTCACCAGCAGGGAGTGCCCGCCGAGGGCGAAGAAGTCGTCGTCGACGCTGACGTGGGCGACGCCGAGCACCTCGGCGAACAGGCCGCAGAGGACCTCTTCCTGCGGGGTGGCGGGCGCGCGGCCCTCGCCGGGGCTGCCGTAGTCGGGGGCGGGCAGTGCGGCGCGGTCCAGCTTGCCGTTGGGGGTCAGCGGCAGGGCGTCCAGGGTGACGAAGGCGGACGGCACCATGTAGTCCGGCAGTACCGCGGAGAGGTGCTTGCGCAGGACGTCCCCGTCGGGGGCGCCCCCCGGTACCGGCACGAAGTAGGCGACCAGGCGCTTGTCGCCGGGCCGGTCCTCGCGGACCACGACGGCGCTGCGGGCGACGTCGGGGTGGCCGGCCACCGCCGCCTCGATCTCGCCGGGTTCGATGCGGAAGCCGCGGACCTTGACCTGGAAGTCGGTGCGGCCCAGGTAGTCGAGCTGCCCGTCGGCGCGCCTGCGGACCAGGTCGCCGGTGCGGTACATGCGGGTGCCGGCCGGCCCGTACGGGTCGGCGACGAAGCGCTCGGACGACAGGCCGGGGCGGTGCTGGTAGCCGCGGGCCAGACCGGCGCCCGCGAGGTAGAGCTCGCCCGCGACGCCCACGGGGACCGGGCGGAGCCCGGCGTCCAGGACGTACGCCCGGGTGTTGGCGACGGGGCCGCCGATGGACACTTCGCCGGTGGCGGGGACGGTGGCGGCCGTGGACCAGATGGTGGTCTCGGTCGGGCCGTAGAGGTTGGTGACCTGGCGGCCCTGGGCGGTGAGGGTGGTGGCGAGCTGGGCGGGCAGGGCCTCGCCGCCGACCAGGACGCGCAGTCCGGCGGGGATGCCGCCGGTCTCGGCGAGCGCGTGCCACAGGCTCGGGGTGGCCTGGGCGATCGTCGCGTGCGAGGTGGTGAGCAGGGCCGCGAGCGCGCCGGTGTCGCGGACGGTGTCCTTGTCGGCCAGGACGACGCGGGCGCCGTGCAGGAGCGGCAGGAAGAGTTCGAGTCCGGCGATGTCGAAGCCGACCGTGGTCACCGCGACCAGCCGGTCGGCCGGGGTCAGGGAGAAGCGGTCCTGCATCGCGGTCAGGAAGTTGACCAGCGCTCCGCCGGGCACGGCCACCCCCTTCGGGCGGCCGGTGGAGCCCGACGTGTAGATGACGTAGGCGACGTGGTCGGCGGAGCGGCCGGGGAGTGCCAGGTCGTCGTCGGCGTACGTGTCGGGGTTGGTCTCCGCGAGGTCGGCTGCGGTCAGGGTCAGTACGGGGTCGGCGTCCGCAAGGATGTAGTCGATGCGCTCCTGCGGGAACTCCGGGTCCACCGGGACGTATCCGGCACCGGACTTGAGCACCGCGAGCAGTGCCACCAGCAGGTCCACCGAGCGCGGCAGCACCACGGCCACCAGCTGCTCCGGGCCCGCCCCGCGTGCCGCCAGTTGGCGCGCCAGCCGATTGGCCCGCGCGTTCAGCTCCCGGTAGGAGACCTCCACGCCACCGAAGACCACAGCAGTCGCCTCAGGTGAGAGCGCCACACGCGCCTCGAAGAGCTCCGGGAGCGAACTCGCCGGAATCCGGGTGCCACTGTCGTTCCACTCATTCAGTACCTTCTCCCTCTCGCCCGGTGCCATCACGTCCACGTCCCGCACCGGTGTGTCCGGCGAGGCCACCACCGCGCGCAGGACGCGCTCGAACCGCTCCACGAGCTCCTTGGCCGTGGTCCGGTCGAACAGGTCGGTGGCGAACTCCAGGTGCCCGTGCAGGCCGGCCGGGGCGCCGTCGGGTGCGTGGGCCTCCTTGAGCGCGAGGGTGAGGTCGAACTTGGCGACCCCGGAGCCCAGCGGCAGGGGCCGTGCGGTGAGGCCGGGGAACCGGCCCGCCACGTTGTCCGGCAGCAGGTCGTCGTTGTTGTTCCACATCAGCGCGGTCTGGAACAGCGGGTGCCTGGCCATCGAGCGGGCCGGGTTGAGCACCTCGACGAGCCGCTCGAAGGGCACGTCCTGGTTCGCGTACGCGGCGAGCGAGCTCTCGCGCACCCGGCCGAGCAGTTCGGTGAAGGCGGGTGCGCCGGAGAGGTCGGTGCGCAGGACCAGGGTGTTGACGAAGAACCCGACCAGGTCGTCCAGGGCTTCGTCGGTGCGGCCCGCGATCGGGGTGCCCAGGGGGATGTCCTCGCCCGCTCCCAGCCGGGAGAGGAGGGTGGCCCAGGCGGCCTGGACGACCATGAAGAGGCTGGCCCGGTGGGTGCCCGCGAGGCCGGCGAGGCCGGCGTGCAGGTCGGCGGGGACGGTGAAGGCCACGGTGTCGCCGCGGTGGGAGGCGACCGGGGGCCGGGGGCGGTCGGTGGGCAGGGTCAGCTCCTCGGGCAGCCCCGCGAGGGCGTCCCGCCAGTGCGCGAGCTGCCGCGGGACGGCACCGTCGGGGTCGTCCTCGGAGCCGAGCAGCTCTTGTTGCCAGAGGGTGAAGTCGGCGTACTGGACCGGGAGTTCGGCCCAGTCGGGGGCTGCTCCCGCGTGCCGGGCGGCGTAGGCGGAGGTGAGGTCCCTGGCGAGCACGGGGGCCGACCAGCCGTCGGTGGCGATGTGGTGCAGGAGCAGCAGCAGGACGTGCTCGCCGGGGCCGGTGCGGAACACGGTGACCCGCAGCGGCGGTTCCTCGGCCAGGTCGAAGGGCCGGGCCGAGGCCCGTGCGAGCTCTTCCTCCAGGGCCCGGGGCGCCACCGTGACGGCTGCCTGGGCGCCCAGCCGGGAGAGCGCGTCGCCCGGGGTGAGGATCACCTGGTGGCCGCCGTCGGCGTCGTCGGCGAAGACGGTGCGCAGCGCCTCGTGGCGGGCGAGCACGTCGCCGACGGCCGCCCACAGGGCGTCGTGGTCCAGGTCGCCGGTCAGGCGCAGCGCGCTGGGCATGTTGTACGTCGCGGTGGGGCCCTCCATGCGGTGCAGGAACCACAGGCGGCGCTGGGCGTAGGAGAGGGGGATGCGGTCGGGCCGCTCGCGGCGGGTGACGGCCTGGCGGGCGCCTTCGGCGGTGTCCAGGAGGGTGGCGAGGCCGGCCGGGGTGGGCTCCTCGAAGAGGCCCCGTACGGCGAGTTCGGCGCCGAGGACGGAGCGGATGCGGGCGACCAGGCGGGTGGCGAGCAGGGAGTGCCCGCCCAGGTCGAAGAAGTCCTGGTCGATGCCGACCGCCGGGGTCCCGAGGACCTCGGCGAACAGCGCGCACAGGGTTTCCTCGCGCGGGGTGCGCGGGGCGCGGACGAGGGCGGCCTCGTGGGCCGGGGCGGGCAGGGCGGCACGGTCCAGCTTGCCGGTACGGGTCAGCGGCAGCTCGTCGAGGATGACGAAGGCGGCCGGGACCATGTGCGCGGGCAGCCGGCCCGCGAGGTGGGCGCGCAGCTCGGCGGTGCCGGGCGCCGGGGCGGCGGCGCCCCGGCCGGAGGGGGCGTGGGCGGACGGGGTCTGGGCGGGCTCGCTCCGGTCCGAGGAGTCCTGGGCGGAGGTGGCGTGGGCGGGCTCGCTCCGGTCCGAGGCGGCGTGGGCCGCTGTGCCGCGGGTGGCCGGGACCACGTACGCGACCAGGCGTTTGTCGCCGGAGCGGTCCTCGCGGACCACGACGGCGGCCCGCAGGACGTCCTCGCGGGCGGCCAGGACGGCCTCGATCTCGCCGGGCTCGATGCGGAAGCCGCGGATCTTGACCTGGTGGTCGGCCCGGCCGACGTAGTGCAACTCGCCGTCGGCGGTCCGCTTCGCCAGGTCGCCGGTGCGGTACATGCGGGCGCCCGGCGGACCGAACGGGTCGGCGACGAAGCGTTCCGCGGTGAGGTCGGGGCGGCCGAGGTAGCCGCGTGCCAGCGGGTCGCCCGCCAGGTGCAGTTCGCCGGTGACCCCGGGCGGGACCGGCAGCAGGCCGGCGTCCAGGACGTAGGCGCGGGCGCCGTCGACGGGGTGGCCGATCTGCGGGGTGGCCGGCCAGTCGGTCACGTCGGCGGGCAGGGTCCACCCGGTGGCGACGTGGGTCTCGGCGGGCCCGTAGTGGTTGTGCAGGAGGGCGGCGGGGTGGGCGGTGTGGTGGGCGCGGACGGGCTCGCGCAGGGTCAGGGCCTCGCCCGCCTGGACGAGGTGACGCAGCACGGAGAGGTCGGCGCCGCACTCGCGGGCCGCCTCCAGCACCCCGTCGATGACCAGGTTCGGCGCGTACAGCTCGGCCACCCGGTGCTCCTGCAGCCAGCGGGCCAGTTCGCGGGGGTCGCGGCGGGTGTCCTCGGGGCAGACCGCGAGGGTCTTGCCGCTGAGCAGCGCGCCGAGGATCTCCTGTACGGAGACGTCGAATCCGACGGCGGTGAACTGGGCGACCACGGTGCCCGGTGCGCCGGGTACCGCCCGCTCGTGCCAGTCGAGCAGTCCGGCCAGTGCCCGGTGCGGCATCACGATGCCCTTGGGGGTGCCGGTGGATCCGGAGGTGTAGATGACGTAGGCGGGGTGGTCGGGCAGGGCCCGTCCGTACGCCTCGTCCGCCGTCGCCGGGGGCAGCGGGTCCTCGACGAGGAGGAGCGGTACGCCGGTGGCGGGGAGGTGCGCCGCGACGGCGGCGGTGCTGATCAGTGCCCCGGGTGCGGTGCCGCGGAGCATCAGTTCCACGCGCTCCGCCGGGAGTTCGGGGTCGACGGGTACGTAGGCGCAGCCGGTGGTGAGGGTGGCGGCCAGGGCGAGGGCGAGGCCGGTGCCTCTGGGCAGGGCGACGGCGACCCGGTCCTCGGGGCCCAGTCCCCGGCGGCGCAGTTCGGCGGCCAGGGCGTGGGCCCCTGTCAGGAGCTCCCGGTAGGTGAGGGAGCTCTGGCCGTCGGTGACGGCGACCACGTCGGGGGTGCGGGCGGCCTGTTCGGCGAGGGTCTCGGCGAGCGGCCGGTGGGTGCGGGCGGCCGGGGACGCGGCGAGCAGCCGTTTTGGGGCGGCCCCGGGGGTGACGTCGATGCGGTGCACCGGGCGTGCGGCGTCGGCGGCGACGGCATTGAGGGCCGCGAGCAGGGAGGTGGCGAACAGCTCCGCGGTCGCGGGGTCGTAGAGGTCGGTGCCGTACTCCAGGCGGACGGCGAGCCCGTCGGGGGCGCCGCGTTCGGTGCGCAGGTCGGTGAAGGCGAACAGGAGGTCGAAGGTGGCCACCCCGGAGGCGACCTCGCCGATGCGCATCCGCAGGTCGGGCAGGTCCTTGGCGAGCGACCCGGTGGTGTCGTGGTCCGCGTTGTTCCAGGTGACCATGGTCTGGAAGAGGGGGTGGCGGCCCAGCGAGCGGCCCGGGTTGAGGGTCTCCACCAGCCGCTCGAAGGGCACGTCCTGGTGGGCGTACGCGGCCAGTGAACTCTCGCGCACCCGGTCGAGCACCTCGGTGAAGGCGGGGTCGCCGGAGAGGTCGGTGCGCAGGACGAGGGTGTTGACGAAGAATCCGATGAGGCCGTCGAGCGACTCGTTGACGCGGCCCGCGCTGGGGGTGCCGAGCGGGATGTCGTCGCCTGCGCCGAGCCGGGAGAGGGTGACGGCGAGGGCGGCCTGGACGACCATGAAGAGGCTGGCGCGGTGCTGCTGGGCGAGGGTCTCCAGGGCGCCGTGCAGTTCGGCGGGGATGTCGAAGCGCAGTTCGGCGCCCTGGCCGGAGGCCCGGCGGGGGCGGGGGCGGTCGGTGGGCAGGGCGAGTTCCTCGGGGAGGTCCGCGAGGGCGCCTTGCCAGTGGGCGAGCTGGCGGCCCAGTTCACTGGCCGGGTCGTCGGCGGAGCCGAGCACCTCGCGCTGCCAGAGCGTGTAGTCGGCGTACTGGACGGCGAGCGGCCGCCACGCGGGGGCGGCGGCGCTGCGGCGGGCGGCGTAGGCGGTTGTGAGGTCCTTGACGAGCAGCGGGACCGACCAGCCGCCGTCGCCGGCGATGTGGTGCATCACCAGCAGCAGGGCGTGCTCGTCGGGGGCGAGGGCGAACAGGTGGGCGCGCAGCGGCAGGTCGCGGGCGAGGTCGAAGCCGGTGCGGGCCGCCGCGGTGAGCAGGGCGGGCAGCTCCTCCTCGGTGGCGGGGCGGACGTCCAGCGGGAGGGGAAGGGGGTCCAGGACGATCTGGTGGGGGCCCTCGGCGTCCTCGGCGAAGACGGTGCGCAGGGTCTCGTGGCGGGCGACGACGTCGGCGAGCGCGGCGCGCAGGGCGTCCTCGTCGAGGGTTCCGGTCAGCCGCAGGACGACGGGCACGTTGTACGTGGCGCTGCCCGCCTCCTCGAACCGGCCGAGGAACCACAGGCGTTGCTGGGCGGGCGAGGCGGGGATGCGGTCGGGGCGGGGTCCTGCCACCAGCGGGGCCCGGGTCGCGGCGGCGCCGGGGAGGCGGGCGGCGAGGGCGGCGACGGTGGGCGCCTCGAAGAGGATGCTGATGGGCAGGTCCACGTCGAGGACCGAGCGGATCCGGCCGACCAGGCGCATCGCGGCCAGCGAGTGGCCGCCGCTGACGAAGAAGTCGTCGTCGATGGAGATCCGGGGGCGGTTGAGGATCTCGGCGAAGAGGCCGCAGAGGATTTCCTCCTGCGGGGAGCGGGGCGGCCTGCCGGTGGTGTCCTGGGTCTCGGTGGGGTCGGGCAGGGCGCCCCGGTCCAGCTTGCCGTTGGCGGTGAGGGGGAGCTCGTCGAGGGTGACGAAGGCGCCGGGGACCATGTACTCGGGGACGGAAGCGGCCAGGTGGGCGCGGAGCACCAGGGGGTCGGCGTCGCCCGCGGTCCACGCGACCAGGCGGGGTTCGCCGTTGGCGCCGGGGCGCACGGCGACGGCGGCGGCGGTGACGTCCGGGTGGGCGGCGAGCACGGTCTCGATCTCGCCGGTCTCGATGCGGAAGCCGCGCAGTTTGACCTGCTGGTCGCCGCGGCCGACGTACTCCAGGCGGCCCTGCGGGGTGCGGCGGGTCAGGTCGCCGGTGCGGTACATCAGGGTGCCGGGGGCGCCGTACGGGTCGGGTACGAAGCGTTCGGCGGTGCGTCCCGGCTGGGAGAGGTAGCCGCGGGCCAGGCCCGCGCCGGACAGGTAGAGCTCGCCGGGGACGCCCGGCGGGACGGGCCGCAGCCGGTCGTCGAGCAGGTAGACGCCGGTGTTGTCGAGCGGGGTGCCGAGGTGGACGGCGGCGGGGTCGGTGACGGGGGCGGCGGTGGACCAGACGGTGGTCTCGGTGGGCCCGTACACGTTGAGCACGGAGCGGGCGGACGCGGTCAGTACGGTGGCGAGGTCGGCGGGCAGCGCCTCGCCGCCCGCCAGTACCCGGACCTCGCCGAGGAAGGAGGCGTCCTTGCCGGTGGCGGCCCGCCACAGGGTCGGGGTGGCCTGCATGACGGTGATGGAGTGGGCGGTGACGGCGGCGCGCAGCGCGTCGGGGTCGCGGACGGTGTCGGGGCCCGCGAGCACGACGCTGCCTCCGGTGGCCAGCGGCAGGTACAGCTCCAGGGCGGCGATGTCGAAGCCGATGGTGGTGACGGCGAGCAGCCGGTCGGCCGGGGTCATGGCGCACCGGTCGGCCATGGAGCGCAGGAAGTTGTCGAGGGCGGAGCGGGGGACCACCACGCCCTTGGGGACGCCGGTGGAGCCGGAGGTGTGCAGGACGTAGGCGGCGCTGCTGCCGGCGGCGCGGAGCTGCGGGTCGGCGTCGTCGTACGCGGTGAGGCCGGCGGTCTCGGTGAGGACGGTGGGCACCGGGACGTCGGGCAGGGCGGGCAGCAGTTCGCCGGTGGTGACCAGGACGGCCGGGGCGGCGTCCGCGATCATCCGGCGGATGCGGTCGGCGGGGAAGTGGGTGTCCAGCGGCAGGTAGGCGGCGCCGGACTTCTGGACGGCGAGCAGGGTGACGAGCAGGTCGGCGGTGCGCGGCAGGGCGACCGCGACGAACCGCTCGGGGGCGGCGCCGCGCTCGGTCAGCAGCCGGGCCATGGCGTTGGCCCGGGAGTTGAGCTCCGCGTAGCTGAGCGTGGTGTCGCCCGCGTGCACGGCGGGGGCGTGGGGGTGGACGTGGGCGTGCGCCTCGAACCGGTCGAGGAACCAGCGCTCCTGGAGGGGGCGGGCGGTGTCGGCGGGGCCGGTGAGGGCGGCGGGCCGCTCCCCTTCGAGGAGTACGTCGACGGCGCCGACCCGGGTGCCCGGCGCGGCGGCGAGGCGGGCCAGGACGGCGAGGAAACGCTCCCCCAGGCGGGCGGCGGTGGAGTGGTCGAAGAGGTCGCCGGCGTACTCGAGGATGCCGGTCATGCCGTCGGCTGCGCCGTCGGCGGTGAGGTGTTCGCGGAGGTTGAAGGCGAGGTCGAACTTGGCGACGCCGCTGCCGACGCCGCCGCGTGCGGACACGGTGAGTTCGCCGAGCAGGGCCTTGCCCGCGGCTGCGTCGGCCTGGGAGCCCTCGTCGCGGGCGGCGGTGTTGTTGAACGCCAGGAGGGTCTGGAACAGCGGGGAGCGGGCCAGTGAGCGGGTGGGGTTGAGTACCTCGACCAGCCGCTCGAAGGGGAGGTCCTGGTGGGACCAGGCGGCCAGGTCGGCCTCCCGTACCCGGGCGAGGAGTTCGGTGAAGGTGGGGTCGCCGCTGACGTCGGTGCGCAGTACCAGGGTGTTGATGAAGTCGCCGACGAGGTCGTCGAGCGCCTCGTCGAGGCGGCCGGCGACCGGCGAGCCGAGCGGGATGTCGTCGCCGGCGCCGAGCCGGGAGAGGGTGACGGCGAGGGCGGCCTGGACGAGCATGAAGACGGTGACGTCGGCGGCGCGGGCCTGCTCGGCGATGGTGCGGTGCAGGTCGGCGGGGATGCTGAGGGCGATGTTGTCGCCCCGGTAGGAGGCGACGGCGGGGCGCGGCCGGTCGGTGGGCAGGGCGAGTTCCTCGGGGAGGTCCGCGAGGGTCTCCTGCCAGAAGGCGAGCTGGCGGGCGGACCGGCTGGCCGGGTCGTCCTCGGAGCCCATCAGTTCGTGCTGCCAGAGGGAGAAGTCGGCGTACTGGACGGGGAGTTCGGCCCACTGGGGGGCGTCCCCGGCGGCCCTGGCCGCGTAGGCGCGGGTCAGGTCGCGGGTGAGCAGCGGGGTGGACCAGCCGTCGCCCGCCACGTGGTGGAGCAGCACGAGCAGTTCGTGGCGGTCCTCGGCAAGCTCGAACAGGTACAGCCGCAGCGGGGTTTCGGTGGCCAGGTCGAAGGGGTGGCGGGCGTGCTCGGCGAGCAGGTCCGTCAGCTCGTCCTCGGTGCAGCGCACGTGGTGCAGCTCGGGGTGCACGTCGGCCAGGACGCGCTGGTGGGCGCCCTGTTCGTCCTCGGCGATGACGGTGCGCAGGCTCTCGTGGCGGGCGACGACGTCGGCGTGGGCAGCGCGCAGTGCCCCGTGGTCGAGGGGGCCGTCCAGGCGCAGTGCGGAGGCCAGGTTGTAGACCGGGTTGGGGCCTTCCATGCGGTGCAGGAACCACAGCCGCTGCTGGGCGTACGAGAGGGGGATGCGCTCGGGGCGCTCGCGGCGCAGGAGTGCGGGGCGGGCCTCGCCGGCCTCGGCGAGGGAGCGGACCAGGCCGGCCGGGGTGGCGTTCTGGAACAGGTGCTTGACGGAGAGTTCGACGCCCAGCGTCGCGCGCAGCCGGCTGACCAGGCGGATCGCGAGGAGGGAGTGTCCGCCGAGGTCGAAGAAGTCGTCGTCGGCGCCGACGGCGGACAGTCCGAGGACACCGGCGAACAGGTCGCGGACCAGTTCCTCGCGGGGGTCGCGCGGGGCCCGCTGGACGGGCAGCGCGGTGGCGGTCTCCTCCGGGGCGGGCAGGGCCTTGCGGTCGACCTTGCCGTTGGGGGTGAGCGGCAGGGCGTCCAGGGCGACGATCGCGGCCGGGACCATGTAGCCGGGCAGGGCGTGGTCGAGGTGGGCGCGCAGGGCGTCGGTGTCGACCGCGGCGGGGGTCACGTAGGCGACCAGGCGCATGTCGCCGGGGCGGTCCTCGCGGGCGAGGACGACGGCGCGGGTGACGTCGGGGTGGTTCGACGCGGCCGTCTCGATCTCGCCCGGCTCGATGCGGAAGCCGCGCAGCTTGATCTGGTCGTCGGCGCGGCCCGCGTAGACGAAGGTGCCGTCGGGGCTGCGGCGGACGAGGTCGCCGGTGCGGTACATGCGCGTCCCGGCCGGGCCGTAGGGGTCGGCGACGAAGCGCTCGGCGGTGAGGCCGGGCCGGTCGAGGTAGCCGCGGGCCAGCACCACTCCGGCGACGTACAGCTCGCCGGGGACGCCGGGGGCGACCGGGCGCAGGGCGGCGTCCAAGGCGTAGGCGCGGGTACCGGCGAAGGGGCGGCCGATGGGGACGGGGCCGTCGGCGAGCTCGGCGCGGGGCTCGATGCGCTGTTCCAGGCAGTTGACGGTGGCTTCGGTGGGGCCGTAGGCGTTGATCACGGTGGCGTCGGGGTGGGCCGTGCGCCAGCCGTGCAGAGCCTCGCCGCGCAGGGCCTCGCCGCCCAGGACGAGGGTCCCGGAGGGGGAGACCTCCTCGGGGAGGGTGTCCAGGAGTTCGAGGTGGCTGGGGGTGCCCTTGAGGAAGGTGGGGCGGGGGCCGCCGACGGCGTCCGGGAGGTCCGACAGGTGGGCGCAGCCGCCGGAGACGAGCGGGGTGTAGAGGCCGGTGACGGTGAGGTCGAAGGCGACGGAGGAGTGCACCAGGGTGAGGCCGGCGGCGTCCGGGTAGGCGTGGCGGGCGCGGGCGAGGTAGGCGCCCACCGAGCGGTGTTCGACGACGACGCCCTTGGGGCGGCCGGTGGAGCCCGAGGTGAAGATCAGGTAGGCGGGGTCGTGCGGGTGCGGGGCGGCCGTGTGGGAGGCGGCCTCCTCGTCGGTGACCGCCAGGGTGGCGATGCCGTCGAGGGCGCCGTCGGGTGCGGTGCCGGGGGCGGTCAGCACGAGCAGCGGGTCCGCGTCGGCGAGGACGGCGGCGATCCGGTCGGCCGGGTGCTCGGGGTCCAGCGGTACGTAGGCGCTGCCCGACTTGGCGACGCCGAGCAGGGCCACCACCAGGTCGGTGCCGCGCGGCAGCAGGACGGCCACGTTCCGGCCGGGGCCCGCCCCGCGCGCGACGAGCTCGCGGGCCACGAAGCTGGCACGCGCGTCGAGCTGACGGTAGGTCAGCACCTGGCCGCCCGCGCGCACGGCGGGCGCGTCGGGGGTGGCCAGGGCCTGGGCGGTGAAGAGCTCGGGGAGGGTGGCGCGGGCGGCCGGGTCCGTCGCGGGGCCCGCCGCGGCCTCCAGGGCGAGGGCGCTCTGTGCCGCGCCGATCACGTCGATCCGGCCCAGCGGCAGGTCCGGTGCGTCGAGAAGGGTGTCCAGGACGGTACGGAAGCGCTCGGAGATCTCCGCCGCCGCCTCGTCGTCGAAGAGGTCGCGCTGGTGGAAGAGCTTGAAGCGCAGGCAGTCCTGCGGCATCCCGACGAGGCTGAGCGGGAAGTGGTTCGCGGAGTGGCTCTCGGCGCGCACCACACGCAGCGGATCCGCGTCGGCGGAGACGGCCGGCGCGGAGTCGAAGGGGAAGTTCTCGAAGACGACGGAGGTGTCGAAGAGGGGGCCGAGCCCGGTGCGGTGCTGGATCTCGGAGAGCCCCACGTACTGGTGGTTGATCAGTTCCGCCTGGGCGTGGTGCACCCGGCTCAGCAGCTCGCCCGCGCTCTCCTCGGGGCGCAGCCTGATCCGCAGCGGCAGGGTGTTGATGAACAGGCCGACCATGGATTCGATGCCGGGCAGTTCGGCCGGGCGGCCGTTGACGGTGACGCCGAAGACGACGTCGTCGGTGCCGGTGAGGCCGGCGAGCACGAGCGACCAGGCGGCCTGCACCACGGTGTTGACGGTGACTCCGGCGGCGCGGGCGCGCGCGGTCAGCGCCGCGGTCCGCTCCTCGGTGAGAGCGAACTCGTGCCGCCCGGGGTCCTGCGGGGTGTGCTCGCCGGTGCCCGCGACCAGAGTGGGGGCGGCGAGATCCGCCAGCATGCCGTCCCAGGAGGCGCGGGCGGCGTCCGCGTCCTGGCGGGAGAGCCAGGTGAGGTAGTCGCGGTAGGGGGCGACCGACGGCAGGTGCCGAGCGTCGCCGCCCGAGACGTACAGCCTGTGGAACTCCTTGAGCAGGGTCGGCAGCGACCACCCGTCGAGCACCGTGTGGTGGATGGTGAACACCAGCCGGTGGCTGAGCTCGTCCGTCCTGATCAGGGTGAAGCGGATCAGCGGCGGGCGCCCGATGTCGAAGCGGGTCTCCCGGTCGGTGAGGGTGACCCGGCGGGCCTCGGTGTCGGCCTCCTCCGCGGGGAGGTGGCTGAGGTCGACCTCGGTCCACGGCAGCTTGTAGCGGGCGGCGACGAGCTGTGCCCACTCCCCGTCCTTGCGCTGCCGGAACGCCACCCGCAGGCTCGCGTGCCGGCGCAGCAGCGCCTCAGCGGCCTGTCTGGCCCGGCCCGCGTCGAGCGGGCCGGCCAGGTGGAAGGTCGACTGGACGGTGTAGATGTCAGGCGTCGCCTCGTCGAAGACGCTGTGGAACAACAGGCCGCTCTGGAGCGGGGAGAGCGGCAGGATGTCTTCGACGGTGCGGGTGGTTCGCGCCACTTCAATTCTCCCAGTCCGAGGCCAGTTCGTCCTCGAACTCTTCGATCTCGCTCTGTGTGATCTCTATAAGCCCCACGTCGTGCGGGGTCAGGCCGCCCGCGTCGGGCCGCTGCGCGTAGCCGGCCAGCGCGGTGAGCGCCTCGAACCAGCCGTCCGCCAGGGCCTGTACGTCCTCCTCTGCGATCACTCCGGGAGCCCAGGACCACTTGGCGCCGAGCCGGGGTCCCTCCTCGCTCTCCTCGACATAGGCGTTGATCTCGACGGCGTGCGCCAGCGGGGTCGCCGGGTCCTCGCCGTCGGGGCGGGGCAGGCCGGTGGCCACCGACCAGTCGCCGCTCTCGCCGGGGATGAACCGGCCCAGGTAGTTGAAGCCGATCTCGGCGCCGGCCAGTCCCTCGAAGGCGGCGGCGGTCTCCGGGTTGAGGTGGCGCAGCATCCCGTAGCCGAGGCCCTCACCGGGGACGGCCCGCAGCTGTTCCTTGACGTGCTTGAGGACCGTGCCCGCGGCGGCTCCCGCGCCGAAGGCCTCGGCGAGGTCGGCGCCGCCGGTGTCCAGCAGGACCGGGTACAGGGCGGTGAACCAGCCGGTGGTGCGGGAGAGGTCCAGCGTGCCCGTGGTGTCGCGGCCGTGGCTCTCCACGTCGATGAGGACGGGCGCGTGGGCGTCGCCGCGGTGCTGGGCCGCGGCCATGGCCAGGCCGGCCAGCAGGACGTCGTCCACGCCCGCGCCGACCACCGCGGGGGCGGTGGTGAGCAGGTGTCCTGTGGTCTGCGCGGGCAGGGTGCGGCGCAGGGTGCGCGCGCCGGACAGGACGTCGGTGGCGGGGTCCAGGGGGCGGGCGGCGAGCGGGCGCGGGGCGCGTCGCAGGGTGCCGGTCCAGTGGTCGAGTTCGGCCAGGGTGCGCGGCTCCGCGGCGCGCTCCGCGGCCCGCTGGGCCCAGCGGCGCAGGGAGGTGCCGCCGGAGCCCAGGCGGGGCTCCGATCCGGCCAGGACCTCCTGCCAGGCCTGGTAGAGGTCGGGCAGCAGGATCCGCCAGGACACCCCGTCGGTGGCCAGGTGGTTGACGGCGACCAGGAGCAGACCGCTCTCCTCGCCCCGGTCGAACCAGACGATCTCGACCATGGCGGCGTCGTCGGGGGCGAGCCTGCCGACGGCGGCCTTGCCGTGGACCCGTACGGCCTCGGACAGTTCGTCCTCGGTGAGGTCCCTGGCGTCCATCCGGCGCACCAGGTCCTCGGCCCGTACGGCGCCGGCGGGGTGCACCTCGACGGTCCAGGTGGTGGCGTCGTCAGGGTCGGCGACGGAGACCTGGAGGCGCAGGCTGTCGTGGCGTTCCAGCAGGGCCCGCACCACGGCGTGCAGCTTCGGCAGGTCGAGGGCGGCGGGTGCGCGCAGGAGGGTGGTCTGGTTGAACCGGTCCATCGGGGCGCGGCGTTCGGCGAGCCAGTGCAGCATCGGCCAGGCGGGCAGGGTGCCGACGGGCTCGTCGCTCTCGCCCTCCTCGGCGTCGACGGCCGCGGCGGCCGCCCTGGCCAGTTCGGCGACCGTGCGGTGGGTGAAGACGTCGGCGCCGGTGATCCGCAGTCCTTCCCTGCGGGCGGCGCTGACCAGCTGGATGGCCATGATGCTGTCGCCGCCGAGGTCGAAGAACGCGCCGTCGGGGTCGACGGAGCCCTCGGGCAGGCCGAGGGTCTCGGCGAACAGCCGGACCAGGATCTCCTCCTCGGCGCCTTCGGCTGCCCGGCCTTCGGCGGTGCCGAACTCGGGGGCGGGCAGGGCCTTGCGGTCCAGTTTGCCGATGGGCGTCAGCGGCAGCTCGGTCAGTTCGACGATCGCGGCCGGGACCATGTAGTCGGGCAGGGTGCGGCCCAGGTGGGCGCCGAGTGCGGCCCGGTCGTAGCCGTCGCCGGCGACGGTGTAGGCGACCAGGCGCTTGTTCCCCGGCCGGTCCTCGCGGACGATCACGGCGCAGGCGGTGACGCCGGGGGCGGCGGCCAGGGCCGCCTCGATCTCGCCGAGTTCGATGCGGAAGCCGCGCAGCTTGACCTGTTCGTCGGCGCGTCCGGCGAATTCGACGAGGCCGCGGGACGTCCAGCGGGCCAGGTCCCCGGTGCGGTACATCCGGGTGCCGGGGGCACCGTAGGGGTCGGCGGTGAAGCGGCCCGCGGTGAGGTCGGGGCGGTTCCAGTAGCAGCGGGCCAGGCCGGTGCCCGCGGCGTACAGCTCACCGGTGACGCCCGGCGGCACCGGCCGCAGCGCGTCGTCGAGGATGTAGTGGCGCATGGCGTCCAGGGAGCGGCCGATGGGGACGCTGTGCGAGCGGGCGTCGAGGTCGGCGGCGTCGACGCGGTGCGACAGCGCCATCACGGTGACCTCGGTCGGCCCGTAGGCGTTGACGACCCGCAGGCCGGGGGCGTGTTCCAGGATCCGCCGGACGGCGGTGCCCGAGACGACGTCGCCGCCGGTGGCGACCTGGCGGACGGAGGCGAAGACCTCCGGGATCTCCTGGGCGAGGACCCGGAAGAGTCCCGCGGTCAGGAACAGCGAGGTGATCGAGTGGTCCTCGATCAGTGCCCGCAGGTCGGCCACGTCCAGGTCGCCGGGCGGTGCCACGACGACCTGCCCGCCGCGCAGCAGCGGCACCCAGAACTCCAGGATGGAGCCGTCCCAGGCGTGCGGGGAGTGCAGCGGCACCCGGTCGGTGACGCCGTCCCAGCAGCGGTCCTGGGCGAGTTGTACGAGGTCTCCGTGGGTGATGGCGACGCCCTTGGGCAGGCCGCTGGAGCCCGAGGTGAACATCACGTACGCGAGGTTCTCCGGGGCGATGTCCACGGCGGGGCAGGTGTCGGGCATGCCGTCGGTGCCGGTTTCGGCGAGCACCAGCGCGGCGTCGGTGCCCAGGCCCTCGGCGCGGGCCCGGCAGGCCTCGTCGACGATCAGCAGGGGGGCCTGGACCTGGTCCAGGAGCCAGTCGAGGCGCTCGTCGGGGTTGGCGGTGCTGAGCGGGACGTAGGCGGCGCCCGCCTTGACGATGGCCAGCAGGGTGACGGCGAGGGCGTCGGAGCGTTCCATCAGGACGCCGACGCGGGCCTCGGGCCTCACTCCCCTGCGCACCAGGGTGTGGGCGAACCGGTTGGCGCGCGCGTCCAGTTCGGCGCGGCTGAGGGTGCTGCCGGCCCACCGGAGCGCGGGTGCGCCGGGGTCGGCGGCCAGGTGCCCGGCCAGGGCCCGGGGCACGGTGGTCGCGGGGAGCGGGGCGGGGGTGTCCAGCCAGCTGCCGAGGATCTGCTCGCGCTCGCCGTCCACGAGGACGTCGTGGACGGAGACGGGGGTCTGCGGGCGGGCGGTCAGGGCGTCGAGGAGGGAGACGAGGCGGCGGGCGATCCGGTCCACCGTGGCGGCGTCGAACATGTCGGCGCTGTACTCGACGGCGCCGCTCCAGTCGACGGGGGTGCCCGCCTCGCCGAGGCGTTCGGTGAGGGTGACGGTGAGGTCGAACTTGGCCACCGTCGGGTCCACCTGGCGCGGCACGGCGGTCAGTCCGGGCATGGCGGCCAGCTGCGCGAGGGCCGTGCCGCCGGAGCTGTCCAGGCTGAGCACCACCTGGAAGAGCGGGTGGCGGGCGGCCGAACGCTCGGGGCGCAGGACCTCCACCAGCCGCTCGAACGGCACGTCCTGGTGGGCGAAGGCGGCCAGGTCGGCCTCCCGCACCCGCTCCACCAGTTCGGCGAAGGTGGGCTCGCCCGACAGGTCGGTGCGCAGGACGAGGGTGTTGACGAAGAATCCGACCACGTCGGCCAGTGCCTCGTCGCCGCGGGAGGCGACCGGGGAGCCGATCGGGATGTCGGTGCCTGCGCCGAGGCGGGAGAGCAGGGCCGCCAGCGCGGCCTGCACCACCATGAACGGGGTGGCCCGCAGTTCCCTGGCGACCTCGCCGACCCGCTCGTAGAGTTCCCGCGGCACGGCGAAGGCGTGCCGGCCCGCGCGGTGCGGGCCGACCGCGGGGCGGGGCCGGTCCACCGGCAGCGTGAGCTCCTCCGGAAGTCCCGCCAGCACCCCTTGCCAGTGGTCGAGCTGGCGTTGCATCTCGCTGCCTTCGGCGCCGTCGCCGAGCCGGGAGTGCTGCCACAGGGCGAAGTCGGCGTAATGCACGGGCAGCGGTGCCCACGCCGGGGCCGCTCCGGCGCAGCGGGCGGTGTAGGCGGTGGCCAGGTCGCGGGCCAGGACCGGCATGGAGGTGCCGTCGCCCGCGATGTGGTGGACCACGACCAGCAGCACGTGCTCCTCGGGTCCGACCGCGAACAGCCGTGCTCGGATGGGCAGTTCGGCCGTCAGGTCGAAGCCCGCCGCCGCCCCCGCGTCGATCCGCCCGGCGAGGTCGTCGGGGTGCACGGGCAGGACGGGCAGGTCGAGGGGGGCCTCGGGGAGGATCCGCAGCCGGGCGTCGGTGCCGTTGCCGGACGGGTCCTCGATCAGGGTGCGCAGGCTCTCGTGCCGGCGCACCACGTCCCCGAGGGCCTCGCGCAGGACGCCGACGTCCAGGGTGCCCGTCAGCTGGAGTGCGATCGGGATGTTGTACGTGGCGCCGGGCCCGGTCAGCCGGTCCAGCAGCCACAGCCGCTGCTGGCCGGGCGAGAGCGGGATGCGCTCGGGGCGCGGGCGCGCCGTGAGGGCGGGCAGGCCGGCGCCCGCCGCCCCGGCGCTGCGGCGGGCCAGCGCGGCCGGGGTGGGTGCCTCGAAGAGTTCGCGTACGCCGATCTCGACGCCGAGCGCGGCCCGGATCCGGGCGGTGAGGCGCATCGCGAGCAGGGAGTGGCCGCCGAGGTCGAAGAAGGAGTCGTCGACGCCGACCCGGTCGACGCCCAGCACCTCGGCGAAGGCGTCCACGAGGAGTTCCTCGGCCGGGGTGGCGGGGGCGCGGCCCGCGCTGCGGGCGGGGGCCTGCGGGGCGGGCAGCGCCTTGCGGTCCAGCTTGCCGTTGACGGTCAGCGGCAGCCTCTCGAGCACGACGACGTGCGAGGGCACCATGTGGGACGGCAGCGCCCCGGCCACCGCCTCGCGCAGCTGCTCCCCCGTGCCGGGTCCTGTCTCGCCCTCGGTGACCACGTAGGCCACCAGCCGCCGGTCGCCGGGGTTGTCCTCCCGTACGACGACGGCCGCCTGGGCCACCTGCGCCAGGGCGAGCAGGGCCGCGTCGATCTCGCCGAGCTCGATGCGGAAGCCGCGCAGCTTCACCTGGGCGTCGGCCCTGCCGAGGTACTCCAGTGAGCCGTCGGCGCGGCGCCTGGCCAGGTCGCCCGCGCGGTACATGCGGGTGCCCGGCGCGCCGAACGGGTCGGCGACGAAGCGGGTCGAGGAGAGGCCGGGCCGGTGGGCGTAGCCGCGGGCCACTCCCCCGCCGGAGACGTACAGCTCGCCCACGACGCCGACGGGCACCGGCCGCAGCCGCTCGTCCAGGACGTGCACCCCGAGGTCGGGGATGCCGGTGCCGATGGCGCCCACGACTCCGGCGCGCACCTGCTCGGCACTCAGCCTGCGGTAGGTGACGTGCACGGTGGTCTCGGTGATGCCGTACATGTTGACCAGGGCGGGGGCGTCGTCGGCGTGCCGCTCGTACCAGGGCAGCAGGCGGGCGGGGTCGAGGGCCTCGCCGCCGAAGACGACCGTGCGCAGTGAGAGCGGGGCGCCGCCGGCGGCCTCGTCGGCGCGGATCAGCTCGTGGAAGGCGGAGGGGGTCTGGTTGAGGACGGTGACCTTCTCGCGCACCAGCAGGTCGAGGAAGGCGGCCGGCTCGCGGGTGACGGCGTGCGGGACGACCACCAGGCGGCCGCCGTGCAGCAGCGGGCCCCACAGCTCCCACACGGAGAAGTCGAAGGCGTAGGAGTGGAAGAGGGTCCAGGTGTCGTCGGCGCCGAAACCGAACCAGTGGTCGGTGGAGTCGAAGAGCCGCAGCACGTTGCGGTGGGTGACCACGACGCCCTTGGGGATGCCGGTGGAGCCCGAGGTGTAGATGACGTAGGCGGCGTGGTCGGCTGCGGCGGCGGGCGCCGGGTCGGTGTCCTCCTGACGGGCCAGGGCGGCGGTGGTGCTGTCGTCGTCCAGGGCCAGCCATGTGTCGTCGCCGCCGAGTGCGGCGGCGGTGACGCGGGTGGCGACGGTGACGGCCGGCCGGGTGTCCCCGAGGAGGAGGGCCACCCGCTCGGCGGGGTAGGCGGGGTCGACGGGCAGGTAGCCGGCCCCGGACTTGAGGACGGCGAGGACGGCCACGGCCAGGTCGGTCACCCGGGGCAGTGCCAGGGCGACGAACCGCTCGGGTCCCGCGCCGCGTTCGGTCAGCAGGCGGGCGAGCCGGTTGGCCCGCCGGTTGAGTTCCCGGTAGGTCAGGGCGGCGGGTGCGCCGTGTTCGTCCTCGCCGGTGACGGCGACGGCGTCGGGGCGGGCGGCGGCGACGGCCTCGAAGCGGCGGACGATCGAGTCGTCGGCGGCGACGGGGGCCGCCGGGCCGGCCGGGGTGTGTGCCCAGTCGGTGGCGAGCAGGCGGCGCTCCTCGGGGGCGAGCACGTCGAGGTCGGCGACGGGCGCCGCCGGGTCGGCGAGGGCCTGGCCGAGCAGCCGTACCAGGCGCTCGCCCAGTTCCTCGACGGTCCGCGCGTCGAACAGGTCGGCGCTGTACTCCAGGCCGGCCGAGATCCCGGCGGGGGCGTTCTCCTGCGTCAGCCGCGGGCGCAGGTGCAGGACGAGGTCGAACTTGGCGGTGTCGGAGGTCAGCTGGAGCGGTTCGACGGCCAGGCCCGGCAGCCCTTCCAGGGACTCCAGGGCGCGCATCTCGTCGTCGCCCCATTCGACGACCACCTGGAAGAGCGGGTGGCGGCCGGCCGAGCGCTCGGGGCGCAGTGCCTCCACGAGCCGCTCGAAGGGCACGTCCTGGTGGGTGAAGGCGGCCAGGTCGGCCTCCCGCACCCGCCCGACCAGTTCGGCGAAGGTGGGCTCGCCGGACAGGTCGGTGCGCAGGACGAGGGTGTTGGCGAAGAGGCCGACCACGTCGCTCAGGGCTTCGTGGGAGCGGCCCGCGACCGGGGAGCCGATCGGGATGTCGGTGCCGGCGCCCATTCGGGAGAGCAGGGCGGCCAGCGCGGCCTGCACCACCATGAACGGGGTGGCCCGCAGTTCCCGGGCGAGCCGGGTCAGTTCGCCGTGCAGGGCGGCGGGCAGCTCGAAGCGGTGGCGGCCGGCGCGGTGCGGTCCGGCTGCCGGGCGGGGCCGGTCGGTGGGCAGGGCGAGTTCCTCGGGCAGCCCGGCGAGCACGGTCCGCCAGTGGTCGAGCTGGCGTCCGAGGACGGAGGCGGGGTCGTCCTCGTCGCCGAGGGCGTCGCGCTGCCAGAGGGCGAAGTCGGGGTACTGCGCGGCGCTCGCGGGCAGCTCGGGGGCGGTGCCCGCGAGGCGGGCGCGGTAGGCGGCGACGAGGTCGCGGGCGAGGACCGGCACGGAGGCGCCGTCACCGGAGATGTGGTGGACCACGACCAGCAGGACGTACTCCCGGGCCTGGGCGGCCTGGGCGGCCTGCGCGGACTCCGCAGGAGACTCCTCCCGGGCCTGTGCGGACCTCGGGGCCTGCGGGGAGGACTCCTCCCGGGCCTGTGCGGACCCCGCGGCCTGCGCGGCCTGCGGGGAGGACTCCTCCCCGGCCTGAGACTCCTCCCGGGCCTGTGCGGACCTCGGGGACGACTCCTGCCGGGCCTGTGCGGGCCCCGCAGGAGACTCCTCCCGCTCCTCCGCGACGACCGCGAACAGCCGTGCCCGGACCGGCACTTCGGCCGTCAGGTCGAAGGGGCGGGCGATGTCCTCGGCCAGGGCCGCGGCCAGGGCCTCGGCGGTGACGTCGGTGCGCTCCACGTCGAGCGTGGCGGGCACGATCCGCTGGTACGGGCCCTCCTCGTCCTCCGCGATCAGGGTGCGCAGGCTCTCGTGACGGCCGATCAGGTCGTTGAGGGCGGCGGTGAGCGCCGCTTCGTCGAGGTCGCCGGTCAGCCGCAGCGCCATCGGGATGTGGTAGGCGCTGTTCGGTCCGTCGAAGCGGTCGAGGAACCACTGCCGCTGCTGGGCGTACGACAGCGGAAGCCGCTCGGGGCGGGGCAGCGAGCCCGGTGCGCCCGTCCGCCCGCCGGGGACGCCGGTGGCGGCCCTGGCGAGTTCGCGGACGGTGGGCGTCTCGAACACCTCGCGCACCCCGAGCTCCACGCCGAGCACGGCGCGGGCGCGGGCGACCAGCCGCATGGCGAGCAGGGAGTGCCCGCCGAGGTCGAAGAACGAGTCGTCCACGCCGACCCGGTCCACCCCGAGCACCTCGCCGAAGACACCCGCGAGGAGCTCCTCGACCGGGGTGGCGGCCTCGCGGCCGAGCGGGGCGGCGAGCTGCGGGGCGGGCAGGGCCGCCTCGTCCAGCTTGCCGTTGACGGTGACCGGGAGCCGGTCGAGTACGACGACGGCGGCGGGCACCATGTGGTCGGGGAGCCACTCGCGCAGCCGGGCGCGCAGCACCTCGGGCAGCACGGTGGCGCCGGGTGCGGGCACCGCGTAGGCGACCACGCGCCGGTCGCCGGGGCGGTCCTCGCGGACGACGACGGCGCTCGCGGCGACCTCCGCGTTGCGGACGACGGCGGCCTCGATCTCGCCCGGTTCGATGCGGAAACCGCGGAGCTTGATCTGCCGGTCGGCGCGGCCCGCGTAGACCAGTTGGCCGTCCTCGCGCCAGGTGGCCAGGTCGCCGGTGCGGTAGAGGCGGCTGCCCGGGGCGCCGAAGGGGTCGGCGACGAAGCGGGTCGCGGACAGTGCGGGCCGGTCGAGGTAGCCGCGGGCCAGACCGGGCCCGGCGACGTACAGCTCACCGGTGACGCCGACCGGGACGGGCTGCAGGTGCGGGTCCAGGACCCGGACCGCCTGTCCCGGCAGGGCGCAGCCGATGGGCGGGACGCCGGGGCCGGAGAGCGGGGCGCTCATGGTGGCGCAGACGGTCGTCTCGGTCGGCCCGTACGCGTTGATCATGCGGCGGCCCGCCGACCAGAGTTCGGCGACCTGCGGGGGGCACTGCTCGCCGGCGACGGTGAGGCCGCGCAGGGTCGGCAGGTCCTCGGGGCTCATCTCGCGCAGGGCGGCGGGCGGCAGGGTGGCGTGGGTGACGCCGTGGGCGGCCATGGTGCGGGCCAGCGGGGCGCCGGGCAGCAGTTCGTCGCGGGACGCCACGACGAGGGGGACGCCCGCGAGGAGGGTGACGACGACCTCCGAGACGTACGCGTCGAAGCTCGGCGAGGCGAACTGCAGGACCCGGCTGTCCTCGGTCAGGCCGAAGGCGGTGCGCTGGGCGCGGGCCAGGGAGGGGATGCCGCCGTGGGTGACCACGACGCCCTTGGGGCGGCCGGTGGAGCCGGAGGTGTAGATGACGTACGCGGCCTGGTCCGCGCGGAAGGTGCGGTCGGGCACCGGTCCTTCCGCGGTCAGGTCGCGGGTGTCGAGGTCCAGGCGGCGGGTGCCGGTGTCGGGCAGTGCGACGTCCGAGGTGGTCAGGACCAGGACGGGGGTGGCGTCGGTGAGGGTCTGGGCGATCCGCTCCGCCGGGTGGGCGGGGTCCACGGGGACGAACGCGCCGCCCGCCAGGGCGACCGCGTGCAGGGCCACCACCAGTTCGGGCGAGCGGGGCAGCACGATCGCCACCCGCTGCTCGGCGTCGACCCCGGCGTCCGCGAGGATCCGGGCGAGTGCCCCGGCCCGGACGGACAGGTCGCGGAAGGTCAGGGTGCCGCTGTCGGAGACCACGGCGGGTGCGTCGGGGGTGCGGTGCGCCTGGTCGAGGAAGAGCTCGGGCCAGGAGCGCGGGTCCTGGGCGGCCGCGGCGCCGTGGCCGAGCTCCAGCAGGGCGGTGCGGGCGGCCGCGCCGTGGGCGGCGATCCGGCCGACCGGGGTCGTGGGCTCGGTGACCAGCGTGTGCAGCACCCTGCGCAGCAGCCGGCCGATCTCGGCGATCCGCGTCGCGGACAGCACGTCGGGGCGGTGGTGCAGGCGCAGGTGCAGTCCTTCGGCGGTGGTGCTCGCCTCCATGGCGAGGGCGTAGTGGGTGACGGAGTGGTGGCCGACGGCGCCGGCCTCCAGTCCTGCCCGGCGGGCGACGTCCCGCAGGGCGTCGGTGTCCAGGGGGTAGTTCTCGAACACCATGGAGGTGTCGAAGAGTTCGCCGTGTCCGGCGGCCCGCTGGATGTCGACGAGGCCGAGGTGGTGGTGCTCGACCAGGCGGGCCTGTTCGAGCTGGAGGCGGCGGGCGAGGTCGCCGGCCGGCTCGTCGGCGCGCAGGGCCGCCCGCAGCGGGAGGGTGTTGATGAACAGGCCGACCATGCCGGCCACTCCGGGCAGGTCCGCGGGCCGCCCGCTGACGGTGGTGCCGGTGACCACGTCGTCGCGGCCGGTGAGGCGGGCCAGCAGGAGCATCCACGCGGTCTGCACGAGGGTGTTGACGGTGACGCCCAGCCGGCGGGCGGCGGCCTGGGCGTCGAGCCCGTCGACGACGACGTCGTGCTGTCCCGGACGCTGCCTTGCCGGGGCGGGGCCGTGCGCCAGCAGGGTGCCCGAGTCGAGCCCCGCCAGGGCGTCCTGCCAGGCGGCGGCGGCCGCCTCGCGGTCCTGGCGGGCCAGCCAGGCCAGGTACTCGCGGTGCGGGCGGGCCTGCGGCAGCTGCTCGCCCAGGTAGTGGGACATCAGCTCGCCGAGCACGACGGGCATCGACCAGCCGTCGCGGACGCTGTGGTGGGCGGTGACGACCAGGGTGTGGCAGTCGCCTGCGGAGGCGAGTGTCCAGCGGATGAGCGGTGCCCGCGTGATGTCGAAGCCGCGCCTGCGGTCGGCCTCGCACAGCGCGTCGAGGGTGTCGGTGCCGGAGAGTTCGACCTCGGTGAGGTCCAGCGGCGGGTCGGCCAGTACGACCTGTACGGGGGTGCCGTGCGAGGTGCGGCGGAAGACGGCGCGCAGGGCCGGGTGGCGGCGCTGCACCTCGGTGGCGGCGGCGCGCAGCCGGTCCCGGTCCAGGGGGCCCGTGAGGGCGACGCTGAGCTGGGAGACGTAGGGGTCGTCGGCGCCTTCGCCGTACTGGTGGTGGAAGAGCAGGCCCTCCTGGAGCGGGGCGAGCGGCAGCAGTTCGGCGACGTCGCCGGCCGCTTCCAGTTCGCGGATCTCCGCCTGCTCCAGGGGCAGCAGCAGGTCGGAGGGGGTGTGGCCGCCGGCTCCCGGGCGCTCGCCGTAGGCGGCGAGGCCGCGCAGCGCCGTGAACCACAGTTCGGCGAGGCGGGCGGCCCCGGCGTCGTCGACCAGGGCGCGGGCCCAGGTCCAGGTGGCGACGAGTTCGGGGCCCTGCGGGCCTTCGTGGGCGGCCGCGTTGACCTCCACGACGTGCGAGAGCGGTACCTCGGGGGCGTCGTCGGCGCCCACCTCGGCCAGTTCCCAGCCGGCGCTCAGGGCGCCCGCCAGGGTGACCCGGCCGAGGTAGTTGAAGCCGATCTGTGCTTCCGGGAGGCCGTCGAAGAGCGGTGCGGTGGCGGGGTCGGTGTAGCGGGCGAGGCCGTGGCCGACGCCTTCGCGGGGGGTGCCGCGCAGCCGTTCCTTGACGGCGCGCACGGCGTCTGCGGCGGCGTCGGTGCCGTCGAGGACGGCCTGGGGTCCTGCCGGTGCGGTGTCGAGCCGTACGGGGTGGGTGACGGTGAACCAGCCGACGGTGCGGGAGAGTTCGGCGCCGGGCACCAGCTCCTCGTGGCGGCCGTGGCTCTCGACGTCGACCAGCAGTCCTTCCCGGTCGCCGCGCCACAGCGGTACGGCGGCGGCCAGTGCGGTCAGCAGCACGTCGTCGGGGGTGGCGTGGAAGGCGGCGGGCAGGGCCGCGAGGACCGCGGCGCTCACGTCGGCGGGCAGCCGCAGGGTGAGCCGGCCGGCGTCGCCGCGCAGGTCGAGTGCGGTGTCCAGGGCGCGGGAGCCGAGCTGCGGGTCGCCCGCGGCGAGCAGTTCGCGCCAGTGGTCCGCGTCGTCGGTGGGCAGGGCGCTGACGTCGTGCGCCCACTGGGCGAAGGAGGTGCCCACCGGCGGCAGGCCGCTCGCGCGTCCCGCCACGGCGGCCTCCCAGGCCTGGACGAGGTCGGGCACGATGATCCGCCAGGACACGCCGTCGACGGCCAGGTGGTGGACGACGAGCAGCAGCCTGCCGGGGAGCGCGGTGCCGCGGTCGAACCAGACGGCGCGCAGCATCCGTCCGGCGGCCGGGTCCAGCAGGTCGCGGACGGCGGAGGTGCGGTCGGCGACCAGGGCGGTGAGGTCCGCCCCGGTGGCGCCGGCGGGGACCTCGATGCGGGTGAGGTGGGTGCGGGCGAGGGCGGTGGCGCCCTCGGGTCCGACGGGCCGGATCTCGAACTCGTCGGCGCCCAGGGTCCGCATCCGCAGGCTCTCGTGCCGCTCCAGCACCGCCCCGAGGGCCTCGGTGAGGTGTTCCTCGGTGGTCGGGGGCAGGGTCAGGGTCAGGGACTGGTGGTACTGGGCGGTGCGTCCGCCGCGCGCCAGCAGCCTGCGCATCAGCGGCAGGAGCGGGGCCCGGCCGGGTCCCTGGCGGACGGTGGCCGCGGGGCCGGTGTCCTCGCCGAGCGCGGCGGCCAGGCGGGCGACCGGTAC